>JANOAQ010000750.1:0-1658 GCA_031411195.1 Burkholderiaceae bacterium
GATGGCCGCCGCCGCTTCAAGAAAAGCCTTGGGCGCGCCGCTCTTGCCGGCCGCGCTGTTGTGCAGCAGCGTGGCTTCCAAGGTGGCGGCCACCAGGGTTTCGAGGTTGCGGCGGCCGATTTCGGGGTTGGCGTATTTGCTGCCGATCACCTCGCCCTGCTCGGTCAGGCGGATCTGGCCGTTCACCGTGCCCGGGGGCTGGGCCAGGATGGCCTGGTAGCTGGGACCGCCGCCCCGGCCCACCGTGCCGCCGCGCCCATGAAACAGCCGCAGCGTGATGCCCCGCTGGCCGTCGGCTTGCGTGCGCAGCGGGCCGAACAGGCTGACCAGGGCCAGCTCGGCGCGGTAGAGCTCCCAGCTGCTGGTGAAGAAGCCGCCGTCCTTGTTGCTGTCGCTGTAGCCCAGCATGATGTCCTGCTCGCCGCCGCTGCGCAGCACCAGATCGGTGATGCCCGGCAGGGCGTAGAACTCGCGCATGATGGGCTCGGCCTGGCGCAGGTCGCCAATCGTCTCGAACAGCGGCACCACGATCAGCAAGGCGGTGGCGCCTGATTCAAGCGTGCCGCCGTTGGCCCCCGTCAGCAGGCCGCATTCCTTCATCAGCAGCAGCACTTCCAACAGGTCGCTCACGCTTTCGGTGTGGCTGATGATGCAGTGGCGCAGGGCTTCGCGGCCGTAGCGCTGCAGCATCACCTTGGCGGCCTCGAAGATGGCCAGCTCGCTGACCGCCAATTCGCCGTAGGCGGCGCCCTGCACCCGCAGCGGCCGGGCATCGTTGAGCAGGCCCATCAGCAGGGCGCGCTTGGCGGCTTCATCCAGAGCCGAATAGTCGTCGTGCAGGCGGGCGGTGCGCAGCAGTTCGGCCAGCACCGCCTCGTGCTTGTCACTGCTCTGGCGCAGGTCGACGGTGGCCAGGTGGAAGCCGAAGACCTGCACTGCCCGCTTGAGCGGCGCCAGGCGCGGCGCGACCAATGCCTTGGCGTGGTGGCTTTGCAGGCTGGCTTCTATGACGGCCAGGTCGGCCAAGAATTCGGCCGGGTCGTTGTAGGGGTTCTGCGGCGGCACGGCGTGGCGCAGTGCTTCGGTGCCGGTCAAGGCGTGCAGCGTGGCGGCCAGCCGGGCATACATGCCGATCAGGGCGCGGCGGTAGGGCTCGTCTTCGCGGTGCGGGTTCTGGTCGGGCGATGCATCGGCCAGGGCTTGCATGGCGGGCGTCACGCCGGCCAGCATCTGGCTGATCGACAGCTCGGCGCCCAGCGCGTGCACCTCCGTCAGGTAAAAGCGCAGGGCCACCTCGGCCTGGCGGCCCAGGGCCATGCGCAGGGTGTCGGCGGTGACATTGGGGTTGCCGTCGCGATCACCACCGATCCACTGGCCCATGCGAAGAAAGCTGGCCACCGGGTGGCCTGCCAGGTGGTCCTCAACTGCCTGGTACAGCTTGGGAATCTGGCGCAAAAAAGTGCTCTGGTAGTAGCTCAGCGCGTTTTCGATCTCGTCGGCCACGGTGAGCTTGGTGTAACGCAGCATGCGCGTCTGCCACAGCTGGGTGATGCGGGCGCGCATCAGGGCTTCGTTGTCGCGGCGCTCGCGCTCGCCGTGCAGGTCATCCCGGCTGCCGATCAGCTCGGCAATCGCGCGCTCGGCATCCAGGATGCTCT
>JANOAQ010000751.1:0-1555 GCA_031411195.1 Burkholderiaceae bacterium
CTTCGACACGTCCATCCCCTGCAAGACCAACCCGCTGGGCGCCAAGGGCGTGGGCGAGCTGGGCACCATCGGCGCCACGCCGGCGGTGGTCAACGCGGTGATCGACGCACTCGACCACGCCGGCCTGGGTGCAGCGGCCGAGGCGATCCAGATGCCGGTCACGTCCGAGCGGGTGTGGCGGGCGCTGAACCTGAAGCAGATGGACAAGTCGCCGTTCCTGTTGTGATGGCCGCCGTGTGAAGGGCCACTGCCGCGCTTGAACAGGCCCATGTCCTTCACCGACACCATCACGCTGCAGGAGCGCGGCGCCACCCTGGTGGCCCTTTGCACCCCGGTGGACGGGGGGCCAGCACCCGAGCCCAGCCTGAGGCGGCTGCTGGACGAGCGGGGCTATGCACGGTGGACGTGTCAGGCCGATGGCCTGGACGCCCTGGTTGATCGCTGGCACCAGGGCGGTGCGCCATTCGAGCAGGCCGTGGCCTGCCGGGAGGATGCCAGCCTCACGGTGGAAGTTGCGTCCGATGGCCTGACCGCCTGGCTGCAGCTCACGGCCGCCCACGGTGGGCAGGCTCCTGTGGCCGACGACGTGGCGCACCTGCTGGTTCAGGCGGGCGTGGTCTATGGGTTCGACCCGGTGGCCTTGCAGTTGGTGTGCCAGTCCGATGGCAATCTGCGTGTGGTGGCCGCGCGGGGCGAGCCGGCGGTTGACGGTGAAGACACCCGCTTCGAACTGCTCGTCGACGACGTGCGCTCACGAGAGCCCAAGGTGGACGGGCGCGGCCTGATCGATTACCACGAGCTCGGCGACATCCCGGGCGTGCACGCCGGGCAGGCGCTGATGCGCCGCCATCCACCCACAGCGGGCCGGCGCGGCTGCGACGTGCGCGGAACCACCCTGCACCCGCGGCCCGGCAAGGACGAACCCTTCGACCGCCCGTTCTCCGGCTCGGACATCGCAGCCGACGATGCCGACCTGTTGGTGGCAGTACCGGCCGGCCAGCCGGTACGCACCCGTTGTGGCGTGGTGGTCGAGCAGGTGTTGAAGCTCAAGGCCGTCAACATGGCCACCGGCAACATCCATTTCGTGGGTTCGGTCGAGGTGGCCGGAGACGTCAGTGTGGGCATGAAGGTACAGGCCAGCGGCGACATTGTCGTCAAGGGACTGGTCGAAGGTGCGCACCTGGATGCGGGCGGCAGCGTGCGGGTGCTGGGCGGCGTCATTGCGCATGCGGCGGTGCGCGCGGCACAGTCGGCCACGGTGCGTTTTGTCGAGAACTCGGCCCTGCATGCCGGCACCACCATCGCCATCGAGACCATCGCCCTGCACAGCGATCTGGAGGCGCTCAACCAGGTGCTGGTGGGGGTGGCACAGGGGCAGCGCGGCCGGCTGATCGGCGGCACCACCCGCGCCACGATGCTGGTGCGGGCCCACACCCTGGGCGCGGCGGCCGGTGGCTTGACGCGGGTGTTCGTGGGCGTCAACCCAGCGCTGCTGGGGCGCTGCGCGGCGCTGGACAAGGACATCGCGCACGAGCACGAAGAAGCCGACAAGCTG
>JANOAQ010000752.1:0-2410 GCA_031411195.1 Burkholderiaceae bacterium
CCCGATCTGGCGCATCAAATACATGCCCATGCCGTAGCCGCCGAGTGCGAAGAACAAGCCATGGCCCAGGCTCAGGATGCCGGTATAGCCCCAGATCAAATCCATCGCCAGCGCGCAGATGGCGTAGCACAGGATCTTGCCGACCAGGCCCACCGCATAGTCGCTGACATGCAGCGCACTGCCCTCGGGCACCAGGCGGTTGAGCAGCGGGATCAGCACGGTCAGCACCGCCAGCGCGCCGATCACCGCCAGCCAGCCGCGGGTGCCCAGCAGCAGGCCACGGGTTTGCGAAAGCGGCGCGGCGGCGGTCAGGGTCGCGTTCATGCTTCAGCGCTCCGGCCCTTCAGGGCGAAGATGCCCTGCGGCCGCTTCTGGATGAAGATGACGATGAAGGCCAGCACCATGATCTTGGCCAGCACGGCGCCCTGCCAGCCTTCCAGCAGCTTGTTCAGCACGCCCAGGCCGAGGCCGGCGTAGACCGTGCCGGCCAGTTGGCCCACGCCGCCCAGCACCACCACCATGAAACTGTCGACGATGTAGCCCTGGCCCAGGTCGGGCCCCACGTTGCCCACCTGGCTGAGCGCACAGCCCGCCAGACCAGCGATACCCGCGCCGAGCGAAAACGCATAGGTGTCTACCCGCGCGGTGTTCACGCCCATGCAGGCGGCCATGCGGCGGTTCTGCGTCACGCCGCGCACGAACAGGCCCAGCCGCGTGCGCGAGATCAGCAACGCCACGCCCAGCAGCACCAGCGCGGCAAACACGATGATGGCCAGGCGGTTGTAGGGCAGCGTCAGGTTGGGCAGCACCTGCACGCCGCCTGACAGCCAGCTGGGGTTTTCGACGCCGACGTTTTGCGCGCCAAACAGCGAGCGCACCGTCTGCATCAGGATCAGGCTGATGCCCCAGGTGGCCAGCAGCGTTTCCAGCGGCCGGCCGTAAAGCCAGCGGATGACGGTGCGTTCCATCAGCGCACCCACCAGCGCCGCGGCCAGGAACGACAGCGGAATGGCGGCGACGATGTACCAGTCGAAGTAGCCGGGCAACGCGGCCCTGAAGACGTTCTGCACCGCGTAGGTGGCGTAGGCGCCGATCATCAGCAGCTCACCATGCGCCATGTTGATGACGCCCATCAGCCCATAGGTGATGGCCAGCCCCAGCGCCACCAGCAGCAGGATGCTGCCCAGGCTGATGCCGGTGAACAGCAGGCCCAGGCGTTCGCCCCACACCAGACGGCTGCGCACCGCGTCGATCGACACGGCCATGGCCGCTTTCACTTCGAGGTCGGTCTCGTTGGCCATGCGGTCGGCCAGCAGCGAGGCCATGGCCGGCAGCTTGCTGGCGCCCAGCAGCCGGGCCGCCTGCAGGCGTTTGTTCTTGTCGGTGGACGACAGCAGCGCAGCAGCGCGCAGCTGCTCCAGCCGCACTTTCAGGTCGGCGTCGGTTTCAGCGGCCAGCGCCTTTTCAACCAGCGGCAGCTTGGCTTCGTCGACGCTGTCTTTCAGCTCGTTGACGGCCTTGCTGCGCAGCTTCAGATCGGGTGAAAACAGCTGCAGCCCGGCCAGCGCGGCTTCCAGCTCCTGCCGCATGCGGTTGTTGTTGACGACTTCTTCGGCGTTGCCGGGCAGCAGCGTGTCGGCGCCGGTTTGGGCGTCCTTGGCCTTGCCGTCGCGTACCAGCAGCACACGTTCGCCAGCCACCTTCACTTCGTCGTCGAGCAAGGCACGCACGAAGGGCGCCAGGCCGTCGGCGGCTTCGGCCGTGGCCTTGGCCAACGCTTCGATGCGGGCGTCGGTTTCACCCTGGGCGATGGCCAGCGCCTGCGCTTGCGTGAGCGCGTGGGCGGGTGTGCTGGCCACCAGCATCAGGGCCAGCAACCAGCGGCCGATGAGGTGACCAACGGGGGGCATGGTTTTGCCTTACTCCCTCTCTCTTCAAGGGGGAGGGTTAGGGGTGAAAAGGGGGTCTCGAGCTGCTCGCAGCGAGCCCTTTGAACAGTGCCGGCTTGCAAGCCGGCACGCGCACTGCAAGTGAGGGTTCAATGTGAACCGAGCCGGCTGCTCTCGAAGATATGGAGAGTGGGGCGCAGGCACTTCACCCTCACCCCAGCCCTCTCCCTCGAAGGGAGAGGGTGCAAGAACCAGCGCCCTGCTTACTTCTTCGTCGGCACGTTGGCCTTGCCCTTGTTCTCGGGGATGTAGTCGCTCCAGGGGTCGGCCACCACCGGGCCCTTGGTCTTCCACACCACGTTGAACTGGCCGTCAGCCTTGATCTCGCCGATGAACACCGGCTTGTGCAGGTGGTGGTTTTCCTTGTCCATCGTGGACATGAAACCGCCCGGTGCCTGGTAGGTCTGGCCGGCCATCGCGGCGATGACCTTGTCGGTGTCGGTGCTCTTGGCCTTCTCGAC
>JANOAQ010000753.1:0-2039 GCA_031411195.1 Burkholderiaceae bacterium
GCAGCGCGGAGGCCTGATGATGCAGAGAGACCTGCCCGCCACGGTCGCCAGTCAACTGGCGCTGCCCACCCGCCCCGCGGTCCTCAGCGGCCTGGGCTGGACCAGCTTCCTCGTCGCACTTCTCATCATCTGCGGCATCGCCCCTTTGCTGAACCTGGTCGTTCCCGCCGGCAGCGTGTTCCACATGAGCGACTACGCCGTCGGCCTGGTGGGCAAGATCATGTGCTACGCCATCTGCGCGCTGGCGATGGACCTGATCTGGGGCTACACCGGCATCTTGAGCCTGGGCCACGGCCTGTTCTTTGCGCTGGGCGGCTACGGCATGGGCATGTACCTGATGCGCCAGATCGGACTGGACGGCAACTACAAGAGCCCGCTGCCCGACTTCATGGTCTTCTTGAACTGGAAGACGCTGCCCTGGACCTGGACAGTGAGCGACAGCTTCATCGCCCAGATGATTCTGGTGGTGCTGGTGCCTGGCCTGCTGGCGCTGGTGTTCGGCTGGTTTGCCTTCCGCTCGCGCATCAAGGGCGTGTACTTCTCCATCATCACCCAGGCCATGACCTTCGCGGCCATGCTGCTGTTCTTTCGCAACGAGACGGGCTTCGGCGGCAACAACGGCTTCACCGACTTCAAGCGCATCCTCGACCTGCCCATCGCCACGGCCGGCATGCGCATCACGCTGTTCGTCATCACCGGCTGCACGCTGGTGGCTTTCTTCCTGCTGGCGCGGGCCATCGTCAACAGCAAGTACGGCCGCGTGCTGCAGGCCATCCGCGATGCCGAAACCCGCGTGATGTTCACCGGCTACAACCCGCTGGCCTACAAGCTGAGCATCTGGACGCTCAGCGCCGTGATGTGCGCCATCGCCGGGGCCCTGTACGTGCCGCAGGTGGGCATCATCAACCCCAGCGAGATGAGCCCGGCCGCCGGCATCGAGATCGCCATCTGGGCCGCAGTGGGCGGGCGTGCCACGCTGATCGGCCCCATCGTCGGTGCATTCTTCGTCAACGGCGCCAAGAGCTGGTTCACCGTGGCCTTCCCCGAGTTCTGGCTCTACTTCCTGGGGGCGTTGTTCATTGCCGTCACCCTGTTCCTGCCGCATGGCATTGCCGGCCTCTTCCAGAGGCCGGGTGGCATCTCTGGCCTGTTTCGCAAGGCCGCGGAGAAGCGTTCATGACCCCCGACCTGATGGCGCAGGGCGCCGAGCGCCGGCAAGCCTACGAGGCCCGCAAGCAGGCCCAGGTGGCCACCGAATCGGGTGGCCGATCGGCCGGCTATGGCCGCATCGCCAAGCTGGGTGTGCCCGACTTCACCCAGGGCGTGGCCCTCTACGTGGATGACATCACCGTCAGCTTCGACGGTTTCCGTGCCTTGAACAAGCTGAGCCTGACGGTCAACGTGGGCGAGCTGCGCTGCATCATCGGCCCCAACGGCGCCGGCAAGACCACGATGATGGACTGCATCACCGGCAAGACGCGGCCCGACAGTGGCACGGTGTCCTTCGGCTCCACCATCGACCTGCTGCGCCTCTCCGAGCCGCAGATCGCGCAGATCGGCATCGGCCGCAAGTTCCAGAAGCCCACGGTCTACGAAGACCTGAGCGTGTTCGAGAACCTCGAACTCGCGCTGGCGGCCGACCGCCGCGTGCGCGCCAGCCTGTTCTCGCGCCTGAATGGCGAGCAGCTCGACCGCATTGGCGCCATGCTGGGCACCATCCACTTGAAGGACGATGCCCAGCGCACCGCCGGACTGCTCAGCCACGGCCAGAAGCAGTGGCTGGAGATCGGCATGCTGCTGATGCAGGACCCGAAACTGCTGCTGCTGGACGAGCCCGTGGCCGGCATGACCGATGAGGAGACCGAGCGCACGGCCGAGCTGTTCCTCAGCCTGGAAGGCCAGCACAGCCTGGTGGTGGTGGAGCACGACATGAAGTTCGTCGACCAGCTCACCGAAGGCCGCAAGAAGGTGACGGTGCTGCACGAAGGCAGCGTGCTGGCCGAAGGGCTGCTGGCGGATGTGCAGGCGAATGAGAAGGT
>JANOAQ010000754.1:0-2838 GCA_031411195.1 Burkholderiaceae bacterium
TCGGCGCTTTCGGCACACGACACATGCACCACGTAGATCGGCACGTTCAGCACATCGGCGATGGCAATGGCGCGCTGGGCGGCTTCAGCCTCCACCGCCGGCGGGCGGCTCATCGGGTGGCCCTCGGGGCCGAAGATGCCGCGGGCCTTGGTCTCGGCCTGCAGCAAATACACCAGCTCGCCGTTTTCAGCATGCACAGTGGGCATGGCGCCCAGCTCCAGGCTGCGCCTGAAGCTGTTCACCAGCGTCTCGTCGTCGCACATGATGGCGTTCTTGTAGGCCATGAAGTGCTTGAAGCTGTTGACGCCTTCTTCTTGCACCAGGGTGCCCATGTCGCGGTGCACGCTGTCGCTCCACCACGTGATGGCGACGTGGAAGCTGTAATCGCACGCGGCCTTTTCGGCCCAGCCGCGCCACTTGCGGTAGGCGTCCATCAGCGGCTCTTGCGGATCGGGGATGACGAAGTCGAGGATGGTGGTGGTGCCACCGGCCAGGGCCGCGCCGGTGCCGCTGAAAAAGTCGTCACGGGTGACAGTGCCCATGAAGGGCAGCTGCATGTGGGTGTGCGGGTCGATGCCGCCAGGCATCACGTAGCGCCCGCCGGCGTCCAGCACCTGGGCGCCGGCAGGCACTGGCAGGTTGACTCCGACGGCGGCGATCTTTCCATCCTGCACCAGCACATCGGCGCGAAATTCGCGGTCGGCATTGACGACGGTGCCGCCCTGGATCAGCAACAGGCTCATGACATGGCTCCTGGATTGGGTTTGTGCAAAAAATCGACTTCGGCCGGCCGGCCCGGGATGCACAGCGTGCTGGTGGCCGGCTGCGCGGTGGCCAGCAACTGGCCGCGCCGCCATACTTTCAAACGGGTGGCCTGCAGGCGGATGGCTTCGATGGCATCTTGCGCCTGCAGCAACACCAGGTCGGCGTGTTTGCCCGGGGCGATGCCGTGGTCTTGCAGGCCCAGAAGCGCGGCGGGCGCGGTGGTTACCGCGTCGAAGCATTGGCGCATCGCATCCTGGCCGGTCATCTGTGCCACGTGCAGGCCCATGCTCGCCACCTGCAGCATGTCGGCCTGGCCGAGCGGGTACCAGGGGTCCATCACGCAATCGTGGCCGAAGGCGACGGTCACCCCGGCCGCCATCAGCTCAGGCACGCGGGTCATGCCGCGGCGCTTGGGGTAGCTGTCGTGCCGGCCCTGCAGGGTGATGTTGATCAGCGGGTTGGCCACCACGCCCACGCCGGCCTCGGCAATCAGCGGCAGCAGCTTGGAGGCGTAGTAGTTGTCCACCGAATGCAGGCTGGTGCAGTGTGAGCCCACGACCCGGCCCTGCAGACCCAGGCGTTGTGCCTCGAACGCCAGGGTCTCGATGTGGCGCGACAGCGGGTCGTCGCTCTCGTCGCAGTGCATGTCCACGCGCAGGCCGCGCTGGGCGGCTTCTTCGCAGAGCAGCTTCACGCTGGCTGCGCCATCGGCCATGGTGCGCTCGAAGTGCGGGATGCCGCCAACGACGTCCACGCCCAGGTCGAGCGCGCGCTTGAGGTTGGCCAGTGCGGTGGGCGAGCGCAGCAGGCCGTCTTGCGGAAAGGCCACAAGTTGCAGGTCGAGGTAGGGCGCCACGCGGCGTTTGACGTCGAGCAGGGCGTGCACGGCCAGCAGGCGGTCGTCGCACACATCGACATGGCTGCGGATGGCGCCGATGCCCTGGGCCACCGCCCAATCACAGTAGGCCAGGGCACGCTCGACCAGGGCCACTTGCGTGAGGTGGGGCTTCAGTTCGCCCCAGAGCGCGATACCTTCAAGCAAGGTGCCGCTGGCATTGACGCGTGGCAGACCGTAGCTGAGCGTGGCATCCATGTGGAAGTGCGCATCGACGAAGGGCGGACTCAGCAGCAGGCCGCCGGCGTCCAGCACCTGGTGGGCAGGCGCGTGCCAGGCGCGCTGCACCTCGACGATGCGGCCCGCCTGCACGGCCACCGACATGCCGGTGCGGCCGTCGGGCAGGTGGGCGTTGGTGATCAGCAGGTCGAGCATGTGTGTGCTTCGGGGTCAGCGTTCGCCCGGGATGTAGGGCTTCATCAGGGCCTGGGGTGCGCTGGCACGGCGCGAGGCCACGATCAGCGCCAGGATGGACAGGGCATAGGGCAGCATCAGGTACAGCTGGTAGGGCAGGCCACCGGAGTCTGCCTGTTGCAGGCGCAGTTGCAAAGCATCGAAGAAGCCGAACAGCAGCGCGCCTGCCAGGGCTTTGCCGGGCTTCCAGCCGGCAAATACCACCAGGGCCACGCACACCCAGCCGCGGCCGTTGACCATGTTGAAGAAGAAGGCGTTGAAGGCCGCCAGCGTGAGAAAGGCGCCGGCCACGCCCATCAGCGCCGAGCCGGCCACGATGGCGCTGGTGCGCACCCGGGCCACGCTGATGCCCTGGCTTTCAACGGCCTGCGGGCTTTCACCGGCCATGCGCAGGGCCAGGCCGGCGGGCGTGCGGTACAAGCCCCAGCCCAGCAGCGGCACCAGCAGCAGGGCCAGCAGGGTCAGCGGCGTCTGCTGCTGCAGCACGGGGATGGGCAGCCAGTCCATCGGCGCAAAGGGCGTAATGGTGGGCGGCGTGTTCACCTTCGGGAAGGCGACCCGGTAGGCAAAGTAGCTCAGCGCCGTGGCCAGCAGGGTCAGCCCCAGCCCGGCCACGTGTTGCGACAGCGCCAGCACAACCGTCAGCAGCGCGTGCAGGGCACCGAACAGCGCGCCCACCACCGCAGCGGCCACCACGCCGCCCCACAGCGGCAAGCCCAGGTAGACGGCAAACCAGCCGGCAAAGGCGCCGGCCACCATCAGCC
>JANOAQ010000755.1:0-3953 GCA_031411195.1 Burkholderiaceae bacterium
ACGCCGATGGCCAGGGTGGTGGCCTGCACCACACCCGACGGGGCCAGCGAGTCGGGCATCCAGGCGTACAGCTGCTTGGTGGTGCTGTCCCAGTACCACTCTCCGGCCGAGTCCAGCATCCACAGTTGGCCCAGCAGGTAGTAGCCCCAGCCCGACAGTACCGGGTAGTTGGTGGGGGCGTTCAATGTCAGCCGCGTGCCGGTGGATGCGCTGACCGTGTGCTCGCTGATCGACCACGCTGTGGTGCGCACGCGCACCGTGGTACCTGCTGCAACGGTGGTGATTCCGGTGGGCAGCTTCAGGTCAGTGCCGACAGGGATGTAGGTGCTGGCCGGCTGGTTGTTTACCTGCACCTGATCGGCATTGGCCGCCGCACGCAGGTACAACGATGCGGGCTGCGTGGTGTCGTGCCCCCGGTTGGGGTGGTGGGCCCAGTTGAGCCCTGCGCCGGCGTAGTGAACCTGCAAAGGCGCTTGCGCCAACGGCACGCGGTAAACGTTGCCTTGGTGCCTGACCCAGCCGCCGGCCGCAATGTTGGTGCTGCCGCTGATGGCTGGGCGGTTGCTGCAAGCCGATGGCCACGACGTGACCGTGATCGCCGCAACGCTGCTGCCCGAGTTGGCCAGGCGCAGCGTTTCATTCCATTCGCTGCCGCAGGCCAGACGCACGGTGTCGCCGGGCTGCACATTCGCCAGCGCCAGCTTGGCCAATGTCTTCCAGGGGCCGACATTGCCGGACTGGACGGTGGCCGACAGGCCGGTGTAGCTGTCGCTGCCGAGGCTGCTGTTCACGTAGTAGATGTTGCCGACCAGCCCACCCCCCAGGGCACCGATGGTGGAATCCACGGCGGGTTGCAACGGCGTAACGGCCACCACCACATCGCTGCCTTCGGTTGATTTGCTGGCTTGCGCCACCACCGCAGAGGCGACAGCCTCCGGCAGGACGGCAGCAGAGGCTGCTGCATCCATCGCTGCGGCCAGTTGCTCATCGGGCGACGCGACAATGACGTTGGCTACCGTTGGCAACGCCACGGATGCTGCCGGCGCCGGCAGTTCAACGGCCAACGGTGTCGCAGCCGGAACGCTGGAATCGCCGCCGCCTCCGCCGCAAGCCGTCAGCGCCAACAGGGTGGTGCAGAAAAACGCAGTACGAAACATGGATCGAATTCCGGCCAACGAAGGCTTCATTGAAGTGGCTTGGGAAGGTCACACAAGGTGTCGCGGTACACAAGCCGTGCGCAGGCATTGCGCTGTTGCCGCATCTTGGTATCGACCGAAGCAGCGCGGCATTGAGAGCCTGTGACGTAAAGCCCGAGGAACGTGGTCAGCAGATGTTTTGTTGGTGACCAATGGTTGCCGCAAGCGATTCATTTGCCTGGCCGATCAGTCACTTCTGGCCAAATGGCTTCGCCACGTCACCTGAATCGGGTCAAGCTCAACGATCGAGCAATGCGAAACAGCTTGCCTTGGTACGGTGGCATCGTCCGTGCGATATCGAACAATTCAGCCTAGTTCGCTTTCACCAACATCAGGTCGGCCAGATGCGCCGCAATGCGCTCAGCGGCGTGTCCGTCCCACAGGGCGGGGCGGCGGCCCTTCTTGCCACCGCCGGTCAACACATCGCGCGCCAGCGCAACGATGCGCTCTGGGTTGGTGCCTGCCAGCACGTTGGAGCCTTCGTCCACGGTAACCGGCCGCTCGGTGTTTTCGCGCAGCGTGACGCAGGGCACGCCCAGTGCCGTGGTTTCTTCTTGCAGGCCACCGCTGTCGGTGAGCACCACCACGGCATCCTTCCAGAGGTTCAGGAACGACATGTAGGGCTGCGGCGCCATGAGGTGGATTGCCGGGCCAAGATCGATGCCCAACTTCTGCAGATTGCCTTGGGTGCGCGGATGCACAGGAAAGACCAGCGGCAATTCAGTGGAGATTGTCTTGAGCGCCTCCGCGATGCGGGCCAATTGCGCGGGGTCGTCCACATTGGACGGTCGGTGCAAGGTCACAACGCCATAGCGCTGCAGCCGTTGTTTGATGTCCTGCGTCGGCAAGTCGAGTTGGCGCGCCGCAGACAACTGCTCAGCCTGGTAGATGACGTTGTCGACCATGACATGGCCAACATGAAAGAGGCTGCTCTCCGGGTGTCCTTCACGCCGAAGGTGGTGCATGCCACTGGGCTCTGTGACGAAGAACCAATCGCTGATCGAATCAGTCACCAGCCGGTTGATCTCTTCTGGCATCGACATGTCACCGCTGCGCAGGCCGGCTTCAACGTGGGCCACGGGAATGCCCGCCTTCTTGGCGACCACTGCACAGGCAAGCGTCGAATTGACGTCACCAACCACCACCACGGCGTCGGGCCGGTCGGTTGCGCAATGCTGTTCGAAAGCCTCCATGATGCGAGCGGTCTGCTGCGCATGGCTGCCGCCGCCACAATTGAAATGCACATCGGGTGCCGGGATGCCCAGTTCCTCGAAGAACACGTCGCTCATGTTGCGGTCATAGTGCTGACCGGTGTGCACGATTTTCCAGGCCAGGCGGCCATCTGCCTGCAGCGCCCGCACCATGGGCGCAATCTTCATGAAGTTGGGCCGCGCGCCCGCCACGATGTGCAAACTGGGACGTTGAGGGTTTGACATGAATGCAAGTTGCTATTGAGCAATGAGGGCGACGAATGGTTTGGATTGTCCACGCCAGCATTCACAAGTTTCGTGACCGATGGCGCCCGCAGGCGCCAAAACCTCACAATCTGGTAACAGTTGACTACAGCGTCGCAAGGCGCATGCACGATGGCACCCACCCAACTTTCGTCAGACGACAGCTACAGATGGCTTTCGGCCGTTGAAGTCCTAACCCGCGCCGCCGGCGACGTGGTGATGCGCATCTACGCCACCGACTTTGCGGTGCAGGGCAAGGCCGATGCCTCACCTGTCACGCAGGCCGATCAACAGGCTGAAGCCGTCATCCTGGCGGGCTTGCGGGCGTTGACGCCGCACATCCCCATCGTGGCCGAAGAGGCCGCAGCGGCGGGCGATGTGCCGGCGCTGGCCGCGGGCGGGCGCTTCTGGCTGGTTGATCCGCTGGATGGCACGCGTGAGTTCGTGGCCCGCAATGGCGAGTTCACCGTCAACATCGCGCTGATCGACGGTGGCCGGCCGGTGCTGGGCGTGGTGCTGGCCCCTGCGGTGGCGGTGCCGGGCGCTGGGCCGGGCGGTTGCCTGTATGCCGGTGTGGTGGGGCAGGGCGCCTGGCTTGAAGACGCCCACGGGCGCCGGCCCATCACTTGCCGGGCTATGCCGGCCGAGGGGCCCACGGTGCTGGGCAGCCGCTCACACGGGGATGCGGCAGCCATGGAGGCGTTTTTGCAGCGCCACCTGGCCGGCCGGCCGGTAGCCCGGTTTGCCACGGCGGGCTCGTCGCTCAAGCTGTGCCTGCTGGCCGCCGGCCAGGCTGATTTGTACCCGCGCCTGGGCCGCACGATGGAATGGGACATCGCCGCCGGCCATGCGGTGCTGGCCGCCGCCGGTGGCCAGGTGTGCCGGGTCGATGACGGCCAGCCGCTGGCCTATGGCAAGCCGGGGTTCGAGAACCCGCACTTCTGGGCCGAAGGTGCCGCCGGCTTGCACAGCCCGCTGCGCTAGCATCCATGCATGCGTCTCAATGCCCAACAAATCAGCGCCATCGTGCTGGCGAGCGGCCGGTGTGGCTGGCCGCGCAGATCACGGCGCGCCTGCAAAGGACATTGGGCGAACGCCAGTTCGATGTGCTGGTGATTGACCCCGCAACGGTGCTGCAGCCCGTGCACCAGATAGCGCGGGCCAACGGCCTGGTGCTGGCAGCATGACCGCCCTTGATCCCACGCGGGATGCCTCGCGTGGCCTGCTCACCCGCTAGAAGGCGCGCTCGCGCAGCACCTGCATCAGGTACTGTCCGTAGCCGTTTTTCAGCATGGGCTGGGCC
>JANOAQ010000756.1:0-5832 GCA_031411195.1 Burkholderiaceae bacterium
CTCTTCGATGAGAGGCAGGCTGTAGGGGCCGGCTGCGAGCATCATGAGTTCCGCGTAGCGCTGCTGGATCTCGCTGCCCTTGATCTTGAGCAGACCGGCGATGTCGAGCGAGTTCTTGCCCGACTTCTCGGCCGAGAGCACGCGCAACACCATCATCTCGAGTGCCACCACGTCCACTTCGAGCAGGGCGATCTGGTCGCGGAAACGCTGGTCGTCATACACGCCTTCGGCCTTGGCGATGCGCTTGAGCCGCTCGAGCTCACGCTTGGTGCGGTTCACGTCGGCGATGTTGGTGCGCTCGTGCGCCAGCAGGTGCTTGGCGTAGGTCCAGCCCTTGTTCTCTTCGCCGATCAGGTTCTCGGCGGGCACCTCGACGTTGTCGAAGAACACCTCGTTGACCTCGTGCTCGCCGTCCAGCGTGATGATGGGCCGCACGGTGATGCCGGGACTCTTCATGTCGATCAGCAGGAAGCTGATGCCGGTCTGCGGCTTGCCAACGGTGCTGGTGCGCACCAGGCAGAAGATCCATTCGCCGTACTGGCCCAGGGTGGTCCAGGTCTTCTGGCCGTTGACGATGAAGGTGTCGCCTTGACGCTCGGCGCGGGTCTTCAGGCTGGCCAGGTCCGAGCCAGAACCGGGCTCGCTGTAGCCCTGGCTCCACCACACCTCGCCGCTGGCGATGCCGGGCAGAAAACGCTGCTGCTGCTCGGGCGTGCCGAAGGCCTGGATCACCGGGGCCACCATCACCGGGCCGAAGGGGATGATGCGCGGCGCGCCGGCCAGGGCGCATTCCTCTTCGAACAGGTGCTTCTGCACGGCCGTCCAGCCCGGACCCCCAAACTGCTTGGGCCAACCGTAACCCAGCCAGCCCTTGGCGCCCAGGATCTTGGCCCAGCGCTGCATGTCGTCGCGGCTCAGGCGCAGCGAGTTGAACACCTTGTGGCTCAGGTCCTTGGGCAGGTTTTCAGCCACCCATTGCCGGATCTCGGCGCGGAAGGCGAGTTCTTCCGGGGTGAAGTTCAGGTCCATGGTGCAGGGTCTCCTTGGCGGCACGAAGATGCGTGCGAAACCAAAGGTTTTAGCACGACCGTTCGATTCGGGTTTGTCCCAGCAGCGACAAAACCCTGGGCCGCACACGCCGGGATAATTCAGCCCGATGCAAACGCCTGCGCCCGCCGCCCCGACGCACCCGGTGCCCACCCCCGGATTCGGCGCCACCGTGGGCGTTCTGGCCGTGGGCCAGATCCTGAGCTGGGCGGTGCTGTTCTACGGTTTTTCCAGCCTGGTGCTGCCGATGGAGGCCAGCCTGCACTGGGGCCAGGGCACGCTGATGGGCGCCTTCACCCTGGGCCTGGCGGTGTGCGGCGTGGCCACCTACGCGGTGGGTGCGGCCATCGACGCCGGCCACGGCCGGGCGGTGATGGTGTGGGGCTCGGTGGCCGGCGGGCTGGGCGTGGTGGGCTGGTCGCAGGTGACCCAGCCCTGGCACTTTTACGCCGTGTGGGCGGTGCTGGGCGCGGCCTCGGCCGCCACGCTCTACGAGCCCGCCTTTGCGGTGCTGACCAAACGCTACCCCACCCGCTACCGCGAAGGCATCACCACCCTCACCCTGGTGGGGGGCTTTGCCAGCACGATCAGCTTTCCGGCGGTGGCCGCCTTGTTCGGCTGGGGGCTGGACTGGCGCCAGGTGTTGCTGGTGCTGGGCGGCGTGGTGCTGGCCGTGGCCCCGCTGCATGCCTGGGCGCTGCGCGGGCCGATGCTGGTGGCCAACCCGGCGCATGACGACCCGCAGGCCGACACCACCCTGCACGAGGCGCTGCACCACGCCGGCTTCTGGCTGCTGACGCTGTGCTTCACGCTGTATGCCTTCACCCAGGCGGCACTGTGGGCACACGTGATGCCGGCCTTTGCCGACAAGCAGGTGTCCACCGCCGATGCCCTGATCGTGCTGATGGTGGTGGGCCCGGCCCAGGTGGCCGGCCGCGTGGTCTACGTCACCCTGGGCCGCGCCTGGCCGCTGCGCACGCTGGGCGCCGTGGTGCTCACCGCCCTGCCGCTGTCGCTGGTGCTGTGTGCGCTGGGCCGGGGACTGGCCGCACTGCTGCTGTTCGCAGTGGTCTTCGGCATGGCCAACGGGCTGGTCACCATCGTGCGCGGGGGCCTGGTGCCGGCCTACTTCGGCCGATCGCACGTGGGGCGCATCGGCGGCGTGATGTCGGGCGTGGGCCAGTTTGCGCGCGCCTCGGCCCCGGTGGCCGCCACCGCCTTGCTGGTGCTGGTGCCCGGCTACCAGGCCCTGCTGCTGGTGCTGGCCGGGCTGGGGGTTCTGGCGCTGCTGGCCTTCTGGCGGGCGGGGCCGCCTGCGGCGCGCTGAAAGACCCCATCGACAAGGTGTACGACGCCAAACGGCGGTCACCAGCGTACAAAGCGGGGCCTGCCCACTGCCGTACGGAGCCTGTCATGCCAAACCACCCCACCACCCGCGTTACAGGCCTGGCCGTGCTCGCGGCCCTCGCACTGTCGGGTTGCGCCCAGCTGATCCCCGATTTCCAGAACCAGCGCGAGGCCAGCGAGCAAGTCACCGGCGTCGACAAGCACAGCAGCTTTCCGGCCCTGAGCCGACGAACGTTCGAGCAGATCAATCTGATCGAGATGGTGGATCCGCAGGGCCGCTCGCGGGCGCACGCCGCGATTGCCCAACCGGGCAGCACCACCGAGGCGCCGAGCCTGGGCGTGCGCTACGACCTGGCCCTGGCCTGGTTTCGCTCGACCCCCGAGATCAGCAAGGCCGACAAGAAGCTGTGGCGCAATGGCGTGCAAGACAAGATGCTGGCAGTGTCCACCTCGCGCTGCAATGTATTCAAGACCTACCTGCGACGCCAGCAGAGCGACGTCAACTTCGCCCTGGGGTCGGCCACCACCGCTGCAGGCGCCGTGGGCGCCATCGTCAAGGGCGCGCAAGACTCGCGCATCCTGGCGGGCATCGCGGGCCTGCTGTCGGGCGTGCAGGCCGAGTACAACAGCGCCTACTACAGCAACCTGGCGGCCCATGTGATCGCCCAGGGCATCGAGCTGAAGCAGGCCCGGCTGCAGAAGGAATTGGTGTCGGCCCGACAGGACCTGTCCATCGACGCCTATTCGATGGAAGCGGCGGTCAACGACGCCATCGTGATCGACGGCACCTGCTCCACCGTGGCGGGCCTGCTGGAGGCGGCCGATTCCATCAAGGAAGCGAGCAACCCCGGCCTGGCCCGCGCGGCCGAGGTGATGGCCAGCGTGCGGGTGATGAACGAGATCGCCAATACCGACAAGGTGAGCGAACTGGCCGAGAGTGGCAGGCTGGCCAAGATGCTGCGGGCCTCGGCCATCAACAGCTCACCCCTGGTGGTGACGGCCGCCAAGCCTGACCTGGGCACGGTGTCGCTGCAGTCGCTGGTGGCAGCCAGCCAGGCGCCGGCGCGCATCGGCAACGAAAAAGCGGCGGTGCTGGCGCGGGCCGAGACCAGCTACAAGCTGGCCCAAGGCAAGCTCAGCAGCGACAACAAGGCCACCGTCGACCTGAGCGGCGACATCACCAAGAGCCTGGGGGCCGCAATCGACACCGCCATTGCCGACTTGCCGGTGGGCAAGTGCACGGCCGCACTGTCCAATGCGCCCGCATCGGATCTGGCCGGCGCCGAGCACCACTTGAGGATGGTGACTCAGGGCGACGAAGCCGCCCGCATCAAGGCCGAACTGGCCGTGCAGACAGCCCGGGCCGCTGCCCTGGCGGCCAGCCAGCGGGTGCAACTCCTGGTGGATTGGCTGACCACCGAATCCGACCGCGCGCTGCGCACCTGGTCACCCAAGTTCGGCACTGCCAAGTTGACGGCCGCCACGCTGGGCAGCCCGGGCATGGCCGCCGTACCCGCCGCGCTGAAGGGCCTGTGCAACTGAGTGTGCGCTGGCCTGAAAACCGATCCCGGCAAATCAGCCCGCCAAGGCGCCGCGCAGCCCCGCGCTGGCCTGCAGGCGCCCTACTTCGATGCCGTTCCAGTTGACCATGGCGGCATCGCTGAAGCCCGCCACGAAGCCGCACTCGTCGTCCGACAAATTCACCAGGGCTTCGATCACCGCGGCCAGCACCACCTCGGCCGCGCGGGCGGTGTTGCCGTCGTCCATCTTCAGCGCCACGCCCAGGCCCTGCTCGGGCAGTGCCGCGCAGTACACGCCTTCGGCTCCCACCTTGCAGAACACCCGCTCACCCAGGCGCTGCATCATCCGGGTGTCAAAGCGCAGCGTGCCGCCCACGTGGAAGGGCGAGGCCGCCACCGCCTGGCGCAGGCGCCTGGCTGCACGCGCATGGCCGTCGCTCAGCCCGACGCCGGTGGCCACCCGCGCAAAGCCGTGGGCCAGGTGGCGCAGGGGCATGGCATAGGTGGGGATGGAACAACCGTCGGTGCCCACCGGCGCCTTGTCCAGGTCGACCCCGGTGGCGGCGGCCAATGCGGCGGTCACCTCGCGCATCACCGGATGCTGGCGGCCGATGTAGCCGCGCACGTACTCGGCCGGCTCGCGGCCGGCGGCCCGCGCCATCAGGCAGCCCACGCAGACGAAGCCCGAATGTTTGCCCGAGCAGTTGTTGTGCAGGGCGCTGGGCGATTGGCCGCTGATGGCCAGGGCCTTGATCGCACTGTCGGCATACGGCCAATGGGCGCCACATTCCAGGGCCGAGGCATCCAGCCCGGCCTTGGCCAGCATGCTGGCGGCCGTGGCGGTGTGGCCCGGCTCGCCGCCGTGCGAGGCGCAGGCCAGGGCCAGTTCGGCATCGTTCAGGCCGAAGGCCTCGGCCGCGCCACTGGCCACCAGCGGCAGCGCCTGCAGCACCTTGCAGGCGCTGCGCGCAAAGATGGGGCGGTCGATGTCGCCGAGTGCGCGCAGCAGCGCACCGTCGGCATCCACGATGGCCAGGGCGCCACGGTGGAAGGATTCAACGATGCCGCCGCGCAGGGCGTGCACCAGGTCGGGGTTGGCAGTGCGCACGGCGGTGTCCTGGTCGAGGCAAAGCGGGCATCGTAGCGCCGCGACTGGCCACAAAGGCCACAACCAGCCGCCCACCCGAGGCCAAACGCACGACCACAAGCCCGGCCACACGCCCCGCCACACACCAAGTCACACACCCGGTCACTTGCCGGGCCGCCCTTGACCTCACCGACCCAGCAGCCCGCGCACCAGCCCGCCCACGCCGCCGACCACACCCGAGACGCTGACACCCACCGCCTCGGCCAGGCCACCGGCAAAGCGCCGAGCCAGGCTGTCGTTGATCGAGAAGGCCGGGTCGTCCAGCCGGCCGTCGATGCTGAACTTCAGGGCAATCTTGCCGTCGCGCCGCAGGCTGGCCAGCACGGCCTGGCGCGACACGCCGGTCAGCCAGCCGCCCAGGCCGTCACCATCGGCCAGGACCAACTGGTGCAGCGTCAAGGTGCCGGGCGCATGCAGTTGCTGCTGGCGCACGGTGGGGGCCAGTTGCAGGTCGAGCCGGCCGCCGCGGATTGCGCCTTCACCGCGTTTGAGCAAGTAGGGCTGCAAGGCCTGCAGATCGACCCCCTGCAACTGCAGATCGAGCTTGGCGTCCCGTGTTGCCAGGTCGATCTGCCCCGCCAGCGCCAGGGTACCGTCATGCTGCGGGCCCTTCAGCCGCCCCTGAATGTCGAGTTGGGTGGGCCGTTGCGCCTGCACCTGCACCTGCACCTGCGCCTGCGCCTGCGCAAGGGCCAGCGGCCCGACCCGTGCGTTCAGCCCTTCGAGCCGCAGCCGGTGCGCGGGCTGGCGCACGGTGGCGTCGTACAACTC
>JANOAQ010000757.1:0-3850 GCA_031411195.1 Burkholderiaceae bacterium
CTTGGGCGCCTTGACCAGCTGCATCGCGGCGTTGTCGACGTACATGTGGTCGAGCGCCACATCGGGGTACTGGGCGTGCACCTCGGTGACCACGTCCTTCCAGAACTGGAAGGTCTCCAGCACGTTGGCCTTGTCGACCGACGTCACCTTGCCACCCTTGCCACCAGCGCGCTGGCGTGCGGCCTGGAAGGCCACGTGTGCAATGCGCTCGATCTCGGGCCGGCTGTAGCGCATGGTGTCGAAGGCTTCTTCTGCACCGGGGA
Source organism: Burkholderiaceae bacterium (assembly GCA_031411195.1). Classification (GTDB taxonomy): domain Bacteria; phylum Pseudomonadota; class Gammaproteobacteria; order Burkholderiales; family Burkholderiaceae_C; genus Pseudaquabacterium. The sequence goes on from JANOAQ010000757.1 coordinate 264, forward strand.
AATGCCCGTCCACGGCGACGCGGCGGCCCCGCGGCTGGCCGAAGTAGATGTCGCCGGTCAGCTCGCGGATGATGAGGATGTCCAGGCCGGCCACCAACTCGGGCTTGAGCGACGAGGCATGCGTGAGCTGCTCGTAGCAGATGGCCGGGCGGAAGTTGGCGAACAGGCCCAGGTGCTTGCGCAGGCCCAGGATGGCCTGCTCGGGGCGGAACTGGCGCTCAAGCTTGTCGTATTTCCAGTCGCCCACGGCGCCGAACAGCACCGCGTCGGCGGCCTGGGCCAGCTTGAGCGTGCTATCGGGCAGCGGGTGTCCGTGGGCCTCGTAGGCCGCGCCGCCTACCAGGGCAGATTCGGTCTCGAACTTCAGGTCGAGCACGTTCAGGACCTTGACGGCCTCGGCCATGATCTCGGTGCCGATGCCGTCGCCCGGCAGGATCGCAATCTTCATGATTCAGACTTTCTTTTCAGGGTCTTCGATCAGCCAGTGCGAGAGGCGGTACTCGCAGGCCTTGAACACGGTGTAGGCCGCCATCGACAGGTAGCCTGTCAGCAGCAGCTCGGCCAATTGCTGCAAGCCGCCTTCCATGACGGCCAGCCAGCCGTGGTGAAGCAGCAGCGCCGCATTGGCCTGGAACAGCAGGAACAGGTTGAGCGTGCCTACGCCAAAGGCGAAGAACGCCAGCCCCATCACGGCAAAACACAGCCACAGACGGCTCAGAACCACCCGTTGGAACCAGCGCTTCATGGCCCGGGCCAGGCTCAAAGCTCGCGGTGCGCCAGCCAAGGCATCTTGGCGATGCGCTCGGCTTCGAAGGCCTTGATCTTGTCGGCATGGCGCAGGGTCAGGCCGATGTCGTCAAAGCCGTTGACCAGGCAGTACTTGCGAAAGGCCTGCACCTCGAACGGGATCTCGCTGCCATCGGCCTGCACCACCACCTGGCGCGGCAGGTCCACCGTCAGCTGGTAGCCGGGGAAGGCGGCCACGTCATCGAACAGGCGTGCCACCGCAGCTTCAGGCAGCACGATGGGCAGCAGGCCGTTCTTGTAGCAGTTGTTGAAAAAGATGTCGGCGTAGCTGGGCGCGATGATGGCGCGAAAGCCGTATTGGTCCAGCGCCCAGGGCGCGTGTTCGCGGCTGGAGCCGCAACCGAAATTGCTGCGCGCCAGCAGCACCGATGCCCCGGCATAACGCGGCTGGTTCAGGATGAAGTCGGGGTTGGGCCGGCGGCTGCCCGGGTCTTGGCCGGGCTCACCTTTGTCCAGATAGCGCCATTCGTCGAACAGGTTGGGGCCGAAGCCCGACCGTGCGATCGACTTCAGGAACTGCTTGGGAATGATGGCGTCGGTGTCGACGTTGGCCCGGTCCATCGGGGCCACCAAGCCCTTGTGCACAGTAAACGCTTGCATGGAAATCCTCTCAATCTTGTCGTGACTTCAGCCAGTGCACGCCGCGGAACCGGCTCTGCCGGGCCGCTGGCGTGGCCCCCTTGAGGGGGCGGCCGTCAGGCCGTAGGGGGTGGGTCAAGTGATTCTGCGGATGTCGACGAAGTGGCCGTTCAGCGCGGCTGCGGCGGCCATCGCCGGACTGACCAGGTGCGTGCGCCCACCTGCGCCCTGGCGGCCTTCGAAGTTGCGGTTGCTGGTGCTGGCGCAGCGCTCGCCCGGCTCCAGCCGGTCGGCATTCATCGCCAGACACATGCTGCAGCCGGGCTCGCGCCACTCGAAGCCGGCGGCCTTGAACACTTCATGCAGCCCTTCGGCTTCGGCCTGCGCCTTCACCAGGCCCGAGCCCGGCACCACCAGGGCCAGCTTGACGTTGCTGGCCACCTTGCCGCCGATGCGGCGCACCACGGCGGCGGCTTCGCGCATGTCTTCGATGCGGCTGTTGGTGCAGCTGCCGATGAAGACCTTGTCGATGCGGATGTCGGCGATGGGCTTGTTGGGCTCCAGGCCCATGTAGACCAGGGCACGCTCGATGGCACCGCGTTTGACGTCGTCTTTTTCCTTGTCGGGGTCGGGAACGCGGTCGTCGATGGACAGCACCATCTCCGGGCTGGTGCCCCAGGTGACCTGGGGCTTGAGCGCCGAGGCGTCGATCTCGACCACGGCGTCGAAGTGCGCGCCCTCGTCGCTGTGCAGGTGGCGCCACATCGCCACGGCATGGTCGAACTCGACGCCCTTGGGCGCAAAGGGCCGGCCCTTCACGTAGTGGATGGTGGTGTCGTCCACCCCCACCAGCCCGGCACGGGCGCCGCCTTCGATGGCCATGTTGCAGACCGTCATGCGGCCTTCCATGCTCAACGCGCGGATGGCGCTGCCGCCAAATTCGATGGTGTAGCCGGTGCCGCCGGCGGTGCCGATCTTGCCGATGATGGCCAGCACGATGTCCTTGGCGGTCAGGCCCTTGGCCAGGGTGCCCTCCACGCGAACCAGCATGTTCTTGGCCTTCTTGGCCAGCAGGGTCTGGGTGGCCATCACATGCTCGACCTCGCTGGTGCCGATGCCATGGGCCAGCGCACCGAAGGCGCCGTGGGTGGACGTATGGCTGTCGCCGCACACCACCGTCATGCCCGGCAGCGTGGCGCCCTGCTCCGGCCCGATGACGTGCACGATGCCTTGGCGCTTGTCCAGGAAGGGGAAGTACGCCGCCGCCCCGAAGGCCGCGATGTTGGCGTCCAGCGTCGTCACCTGCAGCTTGCTGGTCGGGTCAGTGATGCCGTCGTAGCCACGCTCCCAGCCGGTGGTGGGCGTGTTGTGGTCGGCGGTGGCCACGATGGAGCTGACGCGCCAGACCTTGCGGCCGGCCAGGCGCAGGCCCTCGAAAGCCTGCGGGCTGGTGACCTCGTGCACCAGGTGGCGGTCGATGTAGAGGGTGGCGGTGCCATCCTCTTCGGTGTGCACGACGTGCTCGTCCCAGAGCTTGTCGTAGAGCGTTCTTGCGGCGGTCACGGTGGTAGCGGCAGTCATTGCAGTCATGGCGTCCTCTTGCGGGGGGTGGATTGTCGCGCGGCCGGGGCCGCTGCGGGGGGAGCAGGTTGCGCAGGGGCCGGCGGCACCGGGCACAGCGCATCGACAAAGCGCTGCACCACGGCCGGCAACACCTCTTGGGTGCGCACGGCCAGCAGGTAAGGCCGGCGCGCCCAGTCTTCAGCCAGGCCCAGCGGTTGCACGGCAAAGATGCGGGCAAAGCGCTGGGCCACCACGGCCGGCAGCACGGCCACGCCCAGGCCGGCTTCGACCAGTTGGGCGATGGCATCGAACCCGCGCACCTGCACCCGCACGTTCAGCGTGCGGCCCAGGGCCTGGGCACGTTCGCGCATCTGCTCGTGCACGGCGGCGCCCAGGTGCAGGCCGACGATGTCGAAATCGAGCAAGGCGTCGAAGGGCACCTGGCCACGCTGGGCGAGCACATGCCCTTTCGGCACCAGCACCGCCAGCTCACCCACGTTTTCACCCGCGCGATAAGGCCGGCAGCTCAGGCGCGCCTCATGCTGCGGCGGCACGAAAACGCCCACATCGGCCCGGCCCTCGGCCACCGCCGCCTGCACCTCGGCACTGGTCAGGTCTTCCAGGCTGATGCGGATGCC
>JANOAQ010000758.1:0-4230 GCA_031411195.1 Burkholderiaceae bacterium
CGGCGACACCTGCGCAGCCCTGGCCGCCTGGGAGCAGGCCGCACGCCGCGCCACCGCACGCTCGGCCCACCACGAGGCCCAGGGCCACCTGCACCGGGCCCTGGCCTTGCTGGCCGAAAGTGCTGCCGACGACGGCGGCGCCCCGGCCGATGCTGGCGAGCCGCGCCTGGCCACCGAGTTGCGCCTGCAGTTGCTGCTGGCCGGTCGGCTGATGGCCACGGCCGGCTATGGCGCCGCACCGCTGGCGGCGGTCTACCAGCGCATCAGCGTGCTGGCCGAGTCAAGGGGCGATGCCGGCGCCCTGCACCGCGCGCGCCTGGGTCTGGAGGGCTTTCACTTCATGCGGGCCGACTTTGCCCGGGCCGCTGAACTGGCCGGCGCCTTGGTGGTTGGACTGGGCGCCAACCCCGAACCCATGGCCTGGCTGCAGGCCCATTGGGCGCAGGCCAATCTGTTGTTCCACACCGGCCAGGTGTCCCAGGCCCTGGCCCTGGCCGACCACTGCCTGGCCGGGTGGGCCGAGCGCGCAGCGGCGGTGCCCGCCAGCAGCGCGCTGCTGCAGCACCCGGCGGTGATGTGCCACGCCTATGCCGCCTGGGCCTTGTGGGCTTTGGGGCAGGCCGATGCCGCGCTGGCCCGCGCCCAACAGGCGGTGGCCCTGGCTGAGCAACTGCAGCACCCCTTCAGCCTGGGCCAGGCCTTGGGTTTTCTGGCGGTGGCGCACCACTTTCGGGGCGAAACAGCGGCCGGCCTGCAAGCGGCCGAGCGCGCGGTGGCCGTGTGCGAGGCGGGCGGCTTTGCCGTGTGGCTGGCCCACGCGTGCATGCTGCGCGGCCGCCTGCGGGCCAGCCTGGGCGATGTGGCCGGCGGGCTGGCCGACATCACCCGGGGCCATGCCGCCTGGTTGACCAGCGGTGCGCAAGTGACCTTGCCCTTCTACCGCGGTCTGCTGGCCGAATGCCTGGCGCTGGACCACCGACCGGCCGAAGCCCTGGCGCTGGTGGACGAGGCCTTGGCGCAGGTGCACCGCCAAGGCGAGCGTCACTGCGCACCCGACCTGCACTGCTTGCGGGGCGCGCTGCTGCTTCAGGTGGGCGGCGCCGGGGCGCCCGCGCTGGCCCAGGCTTGCTGGCAGGCGGGCCTGGCCGAGGCGCGGGCCATGCAACTGCCCGGCCTGGCCCTGCGCTGCGCCACGGCCATGGCGCGCCACTGGGCCGCGCAGGGCCACCGGGTCGAGGCTATCGCGTTGCTGGCCCCCCTGTTGCCGGTGGTGGCAGCCGGCGGCGCGTCGCCCGACACGGTGCAGGCCGAGGCGGTATGGGCTGCCCTGGCTCAGTGATGGTGGGCCAGCGCCGGCAGGCTGAGCCCGGCATACACCCCTTGCAGGCGGCGGCGCAGGCGCTGTGATTGCGGCTGCGCATTGGCGCGCGGCTGCAAGAGGTTCTGCACCGCCGCCAACCGGCCGGCGCGTTGCAGCGCATCCACATGCACCTGCTCGAAAAGATCGCGTTGCGCATGGCTGCCGCCGATGCTGGCCAGGCCGGGCAGAGCCAGCGTCAGGTGGTCGGCTGCTTGCGCCCAACGGCTGCGGGCGTGCGCCAGCAGCCCGCGCGCGGCGGGCACGGCCACCTGCATCCAGGCGGGGCGCACCGAAGCCGGCGCTCGTGGCGCAAAGGCTTCGATGTTGGCCAGCAGGGTGTCCGCCTCGGGCCGGTCGGCACGGGCCAGGCCGTAGAGGTACTGCAGATCGAGGAAGGGCTGAATCTGCTCGGCGACGCGGCCGCGAAGGTGCACGGCCAGCGCGCTCCAACGCTCGCCCACCGCCACCCCGGCCAGGTCCAGCCGGGCCAGCAGCGACACGGCGCCCACCTGGTCTTGCGAGTAGCTGGTGTCCACGCCCCACACCTGCTCGTCGTTGAGCTTGAGCGCGGCCGCATCGTCGCCCAGCTCGATGTGAAACAGCGCCAGGTGCCACCAGTTGTGGCATCGCATGAAGCTGGTCAGCTGCTGCCACGGGCCGCTGACCTGGTGCAGCAGGTAGGCGCCTTCGGCCAGGCGGCCGTCGGTCAGCATCACATGGGCCAGGGCGTGCTGGGCCCAGGCATCCTGTGGACGCATGGCCAGGGCGCGGCGGGCGGCGGCTTCGGCCTCGTCCAGCCGGTGGCATTGTTCCCAGCCGAAGGCCAGCATGCCATGCAGGGCCGCCACCTCCGACGCGGCCAGCTGGGCGTGCAGGGCCAGTCGCAGCATCGCCGGCGAATCGCCCAGATTGAAGGCGTGGTACTGGGCCAGCTTGATCGACGCCAGATCGCGCGGGTGCTCCCTCGCCAGGGCCTCGTGCAGGGCCATGGCCTCGTGCACCTCGCCATCCACCCAGTGCGCCACGGCCCGGGCCAGACGGCGTTCACGCTCGGTGGCGGGCAGGCCGGCCCTGCGGGCGCGGGCCAGGTGGGCATTGGCCTTGGGCCGGCCGGCGGGTGACTCGCTGAACATCCACAGCACGGCCGCACAGGTCTGCACGATCAGGCTGTGGTCCTGCTCGGCGGCAGCCAGCACGGCCAGGATGCGCGGCTCGTAGTGCAGGAAGCCTTCGATGAAATCGCCCACCGCGGTGGCGCTGGCCTCGTGCTGCAGCGTGATCAGGTTGCCGAAAGGATCACGCGCTTCGATGGTGGGGTGGTTGGCCATGCCCCTAGTTCCAGCTCAGGGTCGACAGGTCGTTGGCCGAGATCGGCGTCTCGCGGGGCACACCCTTCAGGCGCGCGCTGGCAATGGTCAGGCCGGTGGGCTGGTACAGGTAGGCGGCCACTGCGTCGTCGGCCACCAGGCGCTGGGCGTCGGCCAGCAGCTTGTGGCGCTGCGCCGTGTCGGCGGTGCTGTTGATCTGCGCCCACAGCTTGTTGAAGGCCGCGCTCTCGTAGTTCCAGTAATAGCCGGGGCGGGCGAAGTTGCCGAAATCGAGTGGCTCGACGTGGCTGATGATGGTCAGGTCGTAGGCCTTCTGGCCGTACACGCCCGACAGCCATTGCGCCCATTCCAGGTTTTCTTGCTTGGCCACGATGCCCACCTTGGCCAGCATGGCGGCGATCACCTCGCCGCCCTGGCGCGCATACGGCGTGGGCGGCAGTTTGAGGCTCAGCTCCAGCGGGGTGGTGATGCCGGCTTCCTTCAGCAGGGCCCTGGCCCGCTCGGGGTTGTAGGCGTTGACGGCGGTCAGGTCCACATAACCGGGTGCGCCCGGCGTGTAGAAGCTGCCGATCGGCACGCCAAAGCCGTCGGCCACGCCGTCGACCACCTGCTTGCGGTCGATGGCCATGGCGATGGCGCGGCGCACGCGCACGTCGTCCAGCGGCTTTTTCTTGTTGTTGATCGCCACGATGGTCTTGGCCCGCGAGCCACCCACCAGCACCTGAAAGCGCTTGTCGGCCCGAAACTGCGGCAGGCTCTTGGCGGCCGAGACGCGCGGAAACAGGTCCACATCCCCGGCCAGCAATGCCGCCACCTGGGCCGCCGCATCGCTGATGAAGCGGATGCTCACGCGGCGCAGGGCGATGGCCTTGGCGTCGCGCCCCGAGTCCCAACGCAGCAGCACCAGGTGGTTGCCCTTGGCCCAGCTGTCCAGCCGGTAAGGGCCGGTGCCCACAGGCTGGGTGTTGTTGGTGGCCACGCTCTTGGGCTCGACGATGGCCGCGGTGGGCTGCCCCACCTGGAACAGGAAGTCGGGGTTGGTGTTCTTCAGCGTGATCACCGCCGTCAGGTCATCGGTGGCGGTGATGTTGACGATGTTGGCAAACACCGCCTTGTCCTTGTTGGTGCTGTCGGTGGCGGCGGCGCGCTCGAAGGCGTACTTCACCGTGGCCGCGCTGAACGGCTCGCCGTTGTGGAACTTCACGCCCGCGCGCAGCTTGAAAGCCCAGGTCTTGTTGTCGGGTGTCACTGTCCAGCTGGTGGCCAGCAGCGGCGCGATGCTGGAGTCGGGCCGGATCTTCACCAGCGTCTCGAACACGTTGTAGTGCACCACCTCGCCAATGGCGGCGGCGGCGCCGACGGTGGGGTCCAGGCCGGGCGGTTCGAGCGTCATGGCCAGCACCAGGCTGTCCTTGGCCTTCTGGGCCCAGGCAGCGGGCAGCAGGCCGGTGGCCAAGGGCAGGGCCAGCGGGGTGGACAACAGTGTGCGGCGGCGGATCATGGCGAAGGCTCCTGGGCAGTCAAACCAAACTTGGACCATGG
>JANOAQ010000759.1:0-10384 GCA_031411195.1 Burkholderiaceae bacterium
CGTGCTCACATGCAAGAGCCCCGCCATGCGGGGCTTGGTGTCTGCCAGCGGCTATTCTGCGCTGGCTTTGGTGCGACGCGTCAAATTCTGCGTGTCAAACCGCGCAGGGGTGGCGCCGACGCCGAAACGCCAGCGTCAGCACGCCGGCGGCGAGCAGGCCGGCGGTGGCAGGTTCGGGCACCAGGACGGCCTGCAGGCCTGTCAGGTTGTAGTAGATCGGAACTTCGATGTTGACGAGGTTGATGTGGCCGGCGACCCAGGCCTGCGCGGCCAGCAAGTCGGTGGGCGAGGCATAGGCCGCCTCGTCCACCGTCAGGCTGTAGTGGCCACCAAAGACGACATACAGTTCCTGGTATCGGTCATAGCGCGCCAGGTCCAGCGTCGACGGCAGGCTGCCATCCACCGGATCGGTGGTTTTGCGGCTGCCGACCAGGTCCAAGCCCATGTAAACCGGGCGGTACTCGGTCGGCGCCTGCAGCCGCAGCCACAAGGGGCCGGGCGCCGACAGGTGCAGGCTGGAGCAGCAAGAGGCGACCGCCAGCAGCGGTTGCAGGTCGACGCTGAACACCGGCGCGGCGGCATCGGTGATGACCAGCCCACCGCCCTGTGGCAGGGGGGCGGGCGGGTAGCCGTCTCCTGCCGTATTCACGAAGAAGCTGCGCTGGGTTCTGCGATCACGCACGTAAACACCGACGTCCGAAGCCTGCAAGGTGTCGACCACGCCGCCATTGCCGCCCAGGGACAGGCTGAAGCCCGTACCCTTGTAGTTGCCGACGCCCAACGTTGCGCTACCGTTGGGGGCGGACAGGTCGTAGGAAAACCTTGCGTTGGCCAGGCTGTAAAGGCTCAGCGTCTGCGCCGCCAAAGCCAGCGTGTAGTCCGCCATGGCCGCCTGCGTCGAACCCGGCAACAAGTCGAGGCTGTAGTACTCGCTGTAGTCAGCGCCAGACCCCTTGCCCAGCACCTCCAGCAAAACGCCTTGCCCCTGCAAGTCGGTCAAAGGCTGCTGCACACCTTGCGCCGTGAAACTGCGCTGCTGCGCTTGGGCCCCGACCACACAAACCATGGCCGAGAAGGCCAGCACGAGCAATTTCATCGATTCATCTCCCCAGATGGCAACGGGGGCTTGCCCCGCGTACCTTGAGGATATCGACGCCCTCCCGCCTGGCCAATCCCCAGCTTGATGAAGCGACTCGTGTTATTCGTACACCTCGGCGTCGGGGTCGGTGGCTTCCAGCTCGTAGCTGGCGGCCAGCATGGCCAGGCGGCCGATCACGCCGTACATGTAGAAGCGGTTGGGCGCGCTGGCACCGGGCTTGTCACCCGGGCGGGGCAGTTGGTGGCTGCCGGCAAAGGCCAGCGGCACATAGCTGGCCCCTGGCGCGTTGAGGTATTCGTCGGCGCCGCGCTCGGCGTGAACCCGGTAATAACCACCCACCACATAGCGGTCGATCATGGTGACCACCGGCTCGGCCACGGCGTCGTTCACCCGTTCATGGGTGGGCACGCCTTCCTGGATGATGACCTGGGTGGCACCGGCCACGGCCGTGCCACCGGCCTGCTCCACCGCGCGGGCGTGGGCACGGGCCACCACCGCGGCCAGGTCCTTGGTGTCACGCACGGTCATCGGGCCCAGCGGGTCGGCGCCGCTGTCGCCCTTCACCACCACGAAAGGCTTCTCGTTGATGCCGTATTCCTTGTACTTGCGGCGCACCTTGCCCAGCAGCGCGTCCACCTGGCCCGTCACGCAGTCGAGCCCGCCCGGATCAACCAGGTTCACTTCAGTGCACTGGCCGAACATCGGGTTGATGAGCCAGGGGTCCATGCCCAGCAGCTTGGCGAACTTCTTGGCCACTTCCTCGTAACTGTTGAAGTGGTTGCTCATGCGCCGCACGCCCCAGCCGGCGTGCAATGGCGGCAGCAGGTATTGCTCGTGCAGGTGCTGCAAGGCACGTGGCACACCCGTGGCCAGGTCATTGTTGAGCAGAATGGTGCAGGGGTCGAAGGCCTTCAGGCCCAGGCGACCACGGGTGCGCACCAGAGGTTCGAGCACCAGTTCACTGCCATCGGGCAGGGCCACGGCGGTGGGTTTTTTCACCGCCTCGTCCAGCGTGCCCAGTCGAACGTTCAGTCCGGCCTGGGTGAAGATGCGTACCAGCCGCTGCACGTGGCTCAGGTAGAAGGTGTTGCGGGCATGGGCCTGCTCGGGGATGAGCAGCAGATTCTTGGCTTCGGGGCAGATCTTCTCGATGGCCGCCATGGCCGCCTGCACTGCCAAGGGCAGCATTTCGACCGTGAGATTGTTGAAGCCCGCCGGGAACAAGCAGGTATCGACAGGCGCCAGCTTGAAGCCGGCATTGCGCAGATCGACCGAGCTGTAGAACGGCGGGGTGTGCTCCATCCATTCAAGCCGAAACCAGCGCTCGATGGCCGGCATCGAATCGAGGATGCGCGCTTCCAGCTCGTTGATGGGGCCGGTCAGTGCGGTAAGAAGGTGGGGAACCATGGAAGGGCTGCCTGGGGCTGGAGTCGACGATCGATTCTAGGCAGATGGTGCCGAGTGGCTTGATGACAAGCCGCCCCGGCAACCGCCCACGAAAAAGGGCCGCCCGAAGGCAGCCCTGGTGTCGGCAGGCACCCCATGCGGGGCGCCCTGACCGGTTTACTTCGAGTAGGCCGTCTCGCCGTGCGAGCTGATGTCCAGGCCCTCGCGCTCTTCTTCTTCGGAGACGCGCAGACCGATGACCAGGTCGACGATCTTGAAGGAGACCGCCGCCACCACCGCCGACCACACCACCGTCAGCAGGACGGCTTTCAGCTGGATCCACACCTGCGTGCCGATGGGGTTGGAGCCCACGGTGGCAGTGACCCAGTCGGTCACCAGGCCGGGGCCGCCCAGGTCCTGCGTGTTGAACACGCCGGTCAGCAAGGCACCCACGATGCCGCCCACGCCGTGCACGCCGAACACGTCGAGCGTGTCGTCGGCGCCCAGCAGGCGCTTGAGGCTGTGCACGCCCCACAGGCATGCGAAGCCCGAGACGAAGCCGATCACGATGGCACCCATCAGGCCAACGTTGCCAGCGGCAGGGGTGATGGCCACCAGGCCGGCCACCGCACCCGAGGCTGCGCCCAGCATCGACGCCTTGCCACGCATCAGCGCCTCACCCAGGCACCAGGCCAGCACGGCAGCGGAGGTGGCGGTGAAGGTATTCATGAAGGCCAGGATGGCCGAGTTGCCCGCTTCGAGCGCACTGCCGGCGTTGAAGCCGAACCAGCCCACCCACAACAGCGAGGCACCCACCATGGTCAGCGGCAGGCTGTGCGGCGCCATGGCTTCCTTGCCGTAGCCCACGCGCTTGCCGATCATGAAGGCGCCCACCAGGCCCGCCACGGCAGCGTTGATGTGCACCACCGTGCCGCCGGCGAAGTCGAGCGCACCCATGTTCCACAGGTAGCCGGCCTTGGCGTTCATCGCATCGACCACGTCCTTGCTGGCATAGGCGTCCGGGCCCATCCAGAACCACACCATGTGGGCGATGGGGGCGTAGCTGAAGGTGAACCACAGCGCGGAGAACAACAGCACCGCGCTGAACTTGATGCGCTCGGCAAAGGCGCCCACGATCAGGCAGCAGGTGATGCCGGCGAACGTGGCCTGAAAGGCGGCGAACAGCAGTTCGGGGATGTAGACGCCCTTGCTGAAGGTGGCGGCCATCGCGAACTCACCCTTGGCAGGGTCGAACAAGCCCTTCATGAACAAGCGGTCGAGCCCACCGATGAAGCTGTTGCCTTCGGTAAAGGCCAGGCTGTAGCCGTAGATGGCCCACAGCACGACGATCATCGAGAAGGTGACCATCACCTGCATCAGCACCGACAGGATGTTCTTGCTGCGCACCAGGCCGCCGTAGAACAGGGCCAGGCCCGGCACCGTCATCATGATGACAAGCAGGGTGGAGACCAGCATCCAGGCGTTGTCGCCCTTGTTGGCCACGGGGGCCGAGGCGGCCGGCGCGGCCGATGCGGCATCTGCTGCGGCACTGGCCGGTGCGGCCGCCGGAGCAGGCGCCGCCACGGCGCCAGCCGAGGCGGGTACGGTGGCTGCGGGCGCGGATGCAGCAGCATCCTGCGCCAACGAGCCGCCCGCAAAACCCAGGGCCGCAAGGCCCAGGGCGAGCGAAGCGATGAGCTTTCTCATGATGATTGTGTCTTTCCTACGTGTTCTCTTGGGGGGGTGCGCTGAAGGGGCTTGCTGAAGGGGCGTGCGGGGGGGCCGCTGGCCTCAGAGCGCGTCCTTGCCGGTCTCGCCGGTGCGGATGCGCACCACCTGCTCAAGCGGAGAGACAAAAATCTTGCCGTCGCCGATCTTGCCGGTACGAGCCGAGCCTTCGATGGCCTCGATCACCCGGTCGACGATGCCGTCGTCGACGGCGGCCTCGATCTTCACCTTGGGTAAAAAATCGACCACGTATTCCGCGCCGCGGTACAGCTCGGTGTGGCCCTTCTGGCGCCCAAAGCCCTTCACTTCAGTCACCGTGATGCCCTGCACGCCAATGGCGCTGAGGGCCTCACGCACTTCGTCAAGCTTGAAGGGCTTGACGATGGCGGTCACCATCTTCATGGTCGTTGCTCCGTTGGGTGGGGGATCAGAACGTGAACTTGGCGCCAAGCACCACGGCCGTCTTGCCGGTGAACTTGCCGGCCGGCGTGACATAGCCGGTCTTGTCTGCATCGGTGCCCACCAGCGCGGCGCTCAGCGAGAAGCCACCGCCCATGTCCTTGCCCAGGGTCAGCGAGTAGTCGGTGTAGCTGGCTGCACTGCTGCGCTTGATGGTCTGGTGCCCGAGGTGGGGCACCAGGCTCAAGCCATTGCCCAGGTCGACATTGGCGCTCAGATCGAGGTAGCCGCTGCCCTTGCTGTCGGCAAAGCCGAAGGTGTTGGTGGTGCTGTGCGAGTACTTGGCGGTGAAGATGCCGGCAGTGATGGCGCCATACAGCTCGAAGGTGTTGGCGCTGGTGGGCAGCTTGTTGCCCGAGTACAGGTAGTACAGGCCGCCGACGTCGTAGCTCAAGTCCTTGCTGATCTCGCCCTTGTAGCCGCCGTAGAGGTCGACTTCGGCGTTCGAGTCGCCGCCCGCGTCCTTCACCCACTTGATGGTGGAGGCCCAGGCGCCCACGTAGAAGGCGCCGGCGGTGTAATCCACACCACCTTGCAGGGCAGGCTTCAGGCGAGACTGCGAAATGCCGCGGTAGCGGTAGTCGGTGACGGCGCCCACGTTGAAAGCGGCCTGGGCCTGGGCCACCGAAGGCAGCGCGGCGATCATCAGGATGCTCGACAGGGCGATGAGGGTCTTTTTCATGAACAGGTTCTCCGAGGGGTAGGGGCAGGTCAGCAAAAGTGATGCGTCACACCGGGTTTGCAGCTTCCATGCCACCTTTGCTGGGCCCCTGCGGTGCCCCAAGGCGGTGAAGATGAACCGGCATGCAGCATTCGCGCGCACCACTTCAGCGCCAAGCTCAAATCAGCACCGTATTGGTGCAATCGCAGCCGGCCGGGGGTTGGGCGCACAAGAATGGTCCGGGGAGGGGCCACCAGATGTCATTGGCCGTGATCACCAGCCGTGCGCTCGACGGGCTGGCCGCACCACCGGTACAAGTGGAAGTGCACCTGGCCAACGGCCTGCCCAGCTTCACCCTGGTGGGGCTGGCCGATACCGAGGTCAAAGAGTCACGCGAGCGCGTGCGCGCCGCGCTGAGCAATTCGGGCTTTGCCTTTCCGCACAACAAGCGCATCACCGTCAACCTGGCACCGGCCGACCTGCCCAAGGAAAGCGGCCGCTTCGACCTGCCGATTGCCCTGGGCATCCTGGCGGCCGATGGCCAGCTGGACGCGGCGCGTCTGGCGCAGTGCGAATTTGCCGGTGAGCTGAGCCTGGCCGGTGAACTGCGCCCGGTGCGGGGCGCCCTGGCGCTGGCCCTGGCGGTGCAGCGTGATGGCAGCGAGCGCACCCTCGTGCTGCCGCTGGCCAGTGCCGCCGAAGCCGCGCGCGTGCCGGGCGTGCGGGTGTGTGGTGCACCCGATCTGCTGAGCGTGGTGCGCGCCATGCTGCCGGGCGATTCGGCCGAGCCCTTGCCCGCCTCGCTGGCGCCGCCGGCGGGCGCGGCCCTGCCCGCGCCCGATCTGCGCGAGGTGCGCGGCCAGGCTGCTGCCAAGCGCGCGCTCGAGGTGGCGGCGGCTGGTCGCCACAGCTTGTTGATGGTGGGCCCACCAGGCAGCGGCAAGTCGATGCTGGCGCAGCGCCTGGGCGGCTTGCTGCCACCGATGTCGACCGAAGAGGCCTTGGCCAGTGCCGCGCTGGCCGGGCTGGCGCCTGGCGGCTTCGACCCCGCCCGCTGGGGCCAGCGGCCCTTTCGGGCGCCGCACCATTCGGCCAGCGCGGTGGCGCTGGGGGGAGGCGGCTCGCCGCCCCGGCCGGGCGAGATCTCGCTGGCGCATGGCGGCCTGCTCTTTCTCGATGAACTGCCCGAGTTCCCCCGCGCTGCACTCGAAGCCCTGCGCGAGCCGCTGGAAACCCGCCAGATCACGATTGCCCGGGCCGCTCGCTCGGCGCAGTTTCCCGCCGGCTTTCAACTGGTGGCGGCGATGAACCCCTGCCCCTGCGGCTGGCTGGGCGCCCAGGTGACCGGCCGCGCCTGCCGCTGCACGCCCGACCAGATAGCGCGCTACCAGGGCAAGCTGTCGGGCCCGCTGCTCGACCGCATCGACCTGCAGGTGGACGTGGCCGCCGTGCCGCCCAGCGAACTGCTGGCCCAGCCCCAGGGCGAGCCCAGTGCCACGGTCGCCGCGCGCGTGGCCTTGGCCCAGGCCCGGCAAACCGCGCGCCAGGGCGTGCCAAATGCCGCGCTGGATGCCGGGCAACTGGACACGTTCTGCCCGCTGGACGAGGCCGCCAGCCGTTTTTTGCAGCAGGCGGCCACGCGCCTGGGCTGGTCGGGCCGCGGCTTGCACCGTGTCATCAAGGTGGCGCGCACGGTGGCTGATCTGGCCGGCGCCGAGCGCATCGCCGTGGTCCACCTGGCCGAGGCCATGCAGTACCGCCGCGCGCTCCCGGGGTCCTGAACTGCCGCCCCCAGGCGCCTTGCAGTCGCCGCCCCTGCGGGGGCGCCCAGCCTTCAGGCCGTGTTGGCGCGCTGCGGCTCGCCCGGCATGGCCGTCAGCGCGGCGGCGGTGCACAGCGAGATGCCGGCCATCACCATGAACAAGGTGCCGAAGCCGGCGGCCTTGACCACCGGCCCCAGCACCCACACCGCCAGCGAGCTGAAGCCCAGCGACAGCGTGAGCCGCAGGCCGGCCACGCGTGAGCGCATGTGGTCGTCGACATAGCGCACGATGACTGCGTCGGTAAACGGAATGGCACCGAAGATCAGCACCATCACACCCACCAGGGCGGCATAGAGCCACCAGCCCTGCGCCAGCGATGCCGCCGCCAACAGCGGCGCCTGCAGCAGCACGATGACCAGCTGCAGGCGCTTGAGTGGCACACGGTCGAGCAGGCGACCCACCACCACCTGCGACAGGCTGGACACCGCATACACCCCCGCCAACAACAGGCCCAGGCTGGCCGGGTCGGTGACGATGCCGTCCAGCCGCTCGGCCAGGAACTGGCCGTTGCCATTGGTCGTCAGGTTGAACAACAGGCCGGCGGTGGCCGAGGCCACCGTCATCACCACCAGCACGCGGGCCAGTTGGCCGGGCGCCAGGGCGATGGCGCTGCTGCGCTTGCGCTGGGCCGGCGGCTCGGCCTCGGCCGGCACCAGGCGGGCAAACAGCAGGCCCAGCACGATGCACAGCACGCCGGGCACGGCAAAGGCCGCACGCCAGCCGGCCCACTGCACCAGAAACCCGGTGGTCAGTGCCGCTGCGGCAATGCCCAGGTTGCCCGACAGGCCGTTGACGCCGATCACTGCGCCCGGCTTGGTGGCGCCCTGCACCAGCATCGGGATGCCCACCGGGTGGTAGATGGCCGAAAACGCGCCCAGCAGTGCCAGCGCCGCCGCCAGTTGCCAGACGTTCTGCGTGATGGATGCCAGCAGCGCCGCCGCACCCAGGCCGAAGAAGAACACCAGCATCATCGGCCGCCGGCCCCAGCTGTCGCCCAATTTGCCCGCAGGCAAGGAGCCCAGGCCAAACATCAGGAACGCGCCCACACCGTAGGGCATCAGGTCTTCCCAGTGCGCAAAGCCGAATTCCTGGGCGATGGCCGCTACCGCCGTGGCAAAGATCAACAAGAACAGGTGGTCCAGCGCGTGGGCCACGTTCAACAGCAGGGTGATCTTGCGGGGCAGGTCGGTCATGCCCGGATTGTCGCGGATCAGGGGTTCAGGCGCACCAGCTGGTCGAGCCAGCCCGGCCAATGGCGACCGCCGGTGTCGCGGCCCAGGCGCAGCGCCACGGTATGGGTGGCCGTGTCGATCAGCAACACCTGGCCGTACAAGCCCTGGGCATAGACCATGTCGCCTGCCTGCGGCGGCGCAGTGCCCTGCAGCGGCCGGCGGCGCCATTGCCAGGCGTAGAAAGCCGCCTGCGGCGTGCCGGGGCGCTCGATGTTGCGCTGCGCAGCGTCATCGTCACCCGGCAGGCCGGCCTGGGCGGCCGTGCTCTGGCGCAGCCAGGCCGCGCTGACGATGCGCCGGCCTTCGACCTGGCCTTCACCCAGCACCATCAAGCCCAAGCGCAGGTAATCCACCGCGCGGGCATTCAGGCAGCAAAAGGCCCGGGCCACGCCACCAGTGGCGCTGTCCAGGCTCCAGCTCGCGTCGTGTTGCGCGCCCATGGGTTGCCACAGCATGCGCTCGGCATAGCGGGCCAGGCGCTGGCCGACCGCACGCTCGATGGCCATGGCCAGCAATTGGGTGTCGCCGCTCTGGTAGCTGTGGGCCTGGTCAGGCTCGCGCTGGATGCGCAGCCGCACCACTTCGCGCTTCAAGTCGGGCGTGAGGTAGAAAGCCGCCGCCTCGGTGAAGGGCGAGCCGTAGCCTTCGTCGAAGTGGATGCCGCTGCGCATCGTCAGCAGGTGGCGCAGGGTGATGCGGGCAAAGCGCGGGTCGTTGGCCAGCAGCTCGGGCAGGTAGCGGGTGACGGGCTCGTGCACGCCACCCACCCGGCCCTGGTCGATGGCAATGCCCAGCAGCAGTGATACCACGGACTTGGCCATCGAGAACGAGGTGGTGATGCTGTCGGCCCCGTAGCCGTTGTAATAACGCTCGTGCACCAGTTGCCCGCGCCGCGCCACCAGCAAGGCCACGGTGCCGCGCCGGGTGTGGTCGGCATCCTGGGCGGCATCGTCCAGGCCGCCCGGCCAGCGCAGGGCCTGTGGCGCCAGCGGTAACGCCGACGGCATCGGCGCGCGGGCGATGGGCGCATTGTCGAAGTGCCGGTGGTCGGTGATCTGCGAGCGCTGCTGCACCACCATCCAAAGCGGCAGGTTGCTGCAGCCCGCCAGCAGCACGGTGGCCAGCAGGGCCCACAGCGGGGCACTTCGACGCGGGCTCATCCCAGCACCGGCGCCAGCAGGCGGCGCGCTGCTGTTGCGTCCATGGCCTCGCGCGCGGCCCAGTCTTCCAGCTGGTCTTCGCCGATGCGGCCCACGTTGAAGTACGTGGACTCGGGGTGGGCCAGGTAGAAGCCGCTGACGCTGGCCGCCGGCGTCATGGCCAGGCTTTCGGTCAGGCCCATGCCGATGTCGGTGGCCTGCAGGGCCCTGAACATCGCCGCCTTCACGCTGTGGTCGGGGCAGGCGGGGTAGCCGGGCGCCGGGCGGATGCCGCGGTACTTTTCGGCGATCAGTTGTTCGTTGCTGAGCGCTTCATCGGGCGCGTAGCCCCACAGGTCGGTGCGCACACGCTGGTGCAGGCGCTCGGCAAAGGCCTCGGCCAGGCGGTCGGCCAGGGCCTTGAGCATGATGGCCGAGTAGTCGTCGTGGTCGGCTTCGAACTGGGCAATCTTCTTCTCGATGCCAAGGCCAGCCGTCACGGCGAACAGGCCGATGTAGTCGTGTTTGCCGCCGGCATCGGCACGCGGCGCGATGAAGTCGGCCAGGCTGCGGTTGGCGCGTTTGACCCCATCGATCACCGGCCGCTCGGTCTGCAGGCGCAGCGGGCGCCAGTGCATCAGCACCTCACGCCGGCTTTCATCGGCATAGATGGCGATGGTGTCGTCGTGCACCGTGTTGGCGGGCCAGAAGCCGACCACCCCATTGGCCTGCAGCCAGCGGCCTTCGATGGCGCGCTGCAGCAGGCGCTTGCCGTCGCTGAGCACCCGAACCGCCTCGGCGCCCACCACCTCGTCTTTCAGGATGTCGGGGAACTTGCCCGCCAGGTCCCAGGTCTG
>JANOAQ010000760.1:0-4574 GCA_031411195.1 Burkholderiaceae bacterium
GTCGCTGATGGCGCGCGGCTGCTCGAAAATTTCCTTTTGCATGTAGTGCTGGTAGGGGCCCAGCTCGGCCGCGCCGGTGTGGGCGTGCACGGTCTTGACCTCACGCTGCACGCGCTCGTGGCTGCCATCGGCCTGCCGGGCGGTGATCCAGTGCTTGCCCAGTTGCAGGTCGACCACGTCACCTTCTTCCAGGTAGACGATCTGGTCGGTCACGCCGGCCAGGGCCATGGCATCGCTGGCCAGAAAGGTTTCGCCGCCGCCGTCCCAGGTGCCCACGCCCAGCACCAGCGGGCTGCCTTCACGCGCGCCCACCACCCGGTGTGGCTCGTCGCGGCAGAACACGGCGATGGCGTAGGCGCCCTTCAAACGGCTGGTGGCCCGCTGCACGGCATCGAACAGGTCGCCGTCGTAGAGCTGGTCGATCAGGTGGGCGATGACCTCGGTGTCGGTCTGGCTTTCGAAGACATAGCCCTTGCCCTTGAGCTCGGCGCGCAATTCGTCATGGTTTTCAATGATGCCGTTGTGCACCAGAGCGATGCGATCGCGCGAAAAATGCGGGTGGGCGTTGTGCACCGCCGGCACGCCGTGGGTGGCCCAGCGGGTGTGGGCAATGCCGGTGCCGCCGTGCACATCGTCTTGCGCGATCTGCGTGCCCAGCTCGGCCACCCGGCTGGTGCTGCGGGTGCGGCGCAAACCGCCACCCTGGTGCACGGCCACGCCGCAGGAGTCGTAGCCCCGGTATTCGAGCCGTTTCAGGCCCTCGACGAGGACGGGAACGATGTTGCGGGTGCTGACGGCGCCGACGATTCCACACATGGGTTTGCTTCCTTGGGTTCAAACGAGGTCGCATCCTAAGCAACCCCATCAGAAAGAAGCGTGCAAATTTCAGCTTTTCGCGCAACAACTGATCCATATTGTTTGACAACGCAATAAGATTGCCTGAACACTGCTTTTATGAACGATTCAGACATTTCAATCGCACTGGATGCCATCGACCACCGCCTGCTGGCCTTGCTGCAGGCCGATGCATCACGCTCCAACCAGGCGCTGGCTGAAGCGGCTTTTGTATCGCCGGCCACCGCCCTGCGCCGGGTGCGCCGCCTGGTCGACAGCGGGGTGATCGAGCGCCAGGTGGCCATCGTCTCGGCGCAGCGGGTGGGGGGCTTGAGCGTGATCGTGGAGGTGACGCTCGACCGCCAGGGCGCCGAGCACGTGGCCAGCTTCGAGGCACGCGCCGTGGCCGAAGGCGCGGTGCAGCAGTGCTACCGCGTGTCGCCCGGGCCGGATGTGCTGCTGGTGCTGTGGCTGCCCGACATGGCGGCCTACCACGCGCTGGTGCAGCGCCTCTTCACCCAAGACGCCAATGTGCGCAATGTGAAGAGCTTCTTCGCCACGCACCGGGCGAAGTTCGCGCCGGCCGTCAGCCTGCCTGCTTCACCAGCGCCAGGCCCTTGAGGTATTCACCTTCCGGAAACTCGATCGTCGTCGGGTGGTCGCAGTCGCCCTCCAGCCGCTGCAGGATGGCGGCGTTGACGCCCGCATCGATGCCGGCCCCGGCCACGATCTTGTGGAACAAGTCCGCATTCACGCCACCCGAGCAGCTGAAGGTCAGCAGCAGGCCACCGGGCGCCAGCAGCTTCAGGCCCAGGCGGTTGATGTCCTTGTAGGCGCGGGCGGCGCGCTCGGCATGCGCTGCCGTGGGGGCAAATTTGGGCGGATCGAGCACGATGGCGTCGAACTGCCGGCCGGCGGCCAGCATCTGGCGCAAGGTGGCGTTGACATCCGCATCGAGAAACTCGCAGGCCGCATCGTCGAAGCCGTTTCGGCGGATGTTGTCGCGTGCCTGGGCCAGGGCCGGGGCCGATGAATCGACGCTGCACACCGCCTGGGCACCACCGGCCAGGGCCGCCACGCTGAAGCCCCCCGTGTAGCTGTAGCAGTTGAGCACGCGCTGGCAGCCCAATTGCCGCACCCACTGCGCAAAGCGGCGGCGGTTGTCGCGTTGGTCCAGGTAGTAACCGGTCTTGTGGCCCAGGGCCACATCCAGGCCCAGTTGCCAGCCGTTTTCTTCGATCACCAGTTGGGTCTGGCCCTCACCGCGCAGCCAGCCGGTGCGCTCGGCCAGGCCTTCGAGGCCACGCACGCTGGCGTCGCTGCGCTCGTACAGGCGGCTTATGCCCGTGGCGGCACACAGCGCGTCGGTGATCACCTCGCGCCAGCGTTCGGCGCCGGCCGACAAGAACTGCGCGCTCAGCACATCGCCATAGCGGTCGACGATCAAGCCGGGCAGGCCGTCGGCCTCGCCGTGCACCAGGCGGATGCCGTTGCTGGCCAGCACGCCGCCGTTTACCAGCCGCGTGCGCAAGGCCACCGCGCGTTGCACGCGGCGCGCGAAGAAGGCGGCGTCGATGCGCTCGTTGGCATCGAAGCTCCAGGCCCGCGCGCGAATCATCGAACTGGGGCTGTAGGCCGCCCAGGCCAGAAACTGGCCGTCGGCCGCGTCCACCCGCACTGTCTCGCCGGCGTCGGCGCTGCCCTTGGCAATGCTGCCCTCGAAGACCCAAGGGTGGCGCCGCAGCAGCGAGCGCTCCTTGCCTTCACGCAAGCGGATGGATTTCATGGCTTCGATTGTCGGCGGGCACGCGGGTGCGCCGCGTCGTAGGCCTTGGCCAGGTGCTGGAAGTCGAGCTTGGTGTAGATCTGGGTCGACGTGATGCTGGCGTGGCCCAGCAGCTCTTGCACCGCGCGCAGGTCGCCGCTGGACTGCAGCAGGTGCGATGCATAACTGTGGCGCAGCATGTGCGGGTGCACACCGGTGGGCAGGCCGGCATCGCGCGCCAGCAACTGCAGGCGGCTGCGTACCTGGCTGTCGCTGAGGCGCGTACCGCGGTTGCTGACGATCAAAGCCGGCTCGTCGGGCCGCGCCAGCTCACCGCGCAAAACCAGCCACTCGCGCAGCGCCAGCAGCGCCGGGCCACCGACTGGCACGCTGCGCCGCTTGCGGCCCTTGCCCAGCACATGGGCGGTGGCGTCGGGGGCGTCGATCCAGCCGGCGGCCGTGGTACTGGCGGCCACGTCCAGCCCGGTCAGCTCACCCACCCGCAGGCCGCAGCCGTAGAGCAGCTCGACGATGCAGTGGTCACGCGCGCGCAGCGCCGGGTTTTCGGTGGCAGGCATCTGCTGGGCCAGCGCCACGGCCTGGTCGACGTTCAGGGCCTTGGGCAGCGGCTTGGGGCTTTTGGGCGGGCGGATGCCGTCCACCGGGTTGTGCAGCACGCGCCGCTCGCGGCCCCAGTGGCGGTACAGGCCGCGCCAGGCCGCCAGGGCAATGGCGATGCTGCGCGGCCCCAGGCCGCGTTCACGCAGGCGGGCGGCCCAGCTGCGGATGTGGTGGGCCTGGGCCTGCGGCAGCTCGATCCCGTCATCAGCGGCCGATTGCTGCAGCCAGCGCAGTGCGTCGGCATACATGGCCAGCGTGCGCTCGGCCAGGCGGCGCTCGATGCGCAGGTGCTGCAAGAAGCGCTGCAGTTCTTCGGCCAGCGCTGGCGCAGCCATGGGGCGGGATCACACCAGAGGAAGCAGGCGAGACAGCGCGGCGCTGGCCAACTCGCCGATGCGCGCCAGAAACTCGGTGCCCATGTCCATGCTGTAGCGCGTGGGGTCGGGTGAGCCCAGCACCAGCAGGCCGATGGTGCCCTGCGGCCCGCGCAGCGGGATCAGCGCGATCGACATCACCGTGGCCGGCTCGTCCAGCCAGGCCACCGCGTCGAAACCGGAGTTCAGGCCGCAGTAGGGCGAGACCAGGCTGTCGGCAAAGGTGCGGATGTCGTCGTTCGCACCTTGCGTGAAGGGCAAGCCGTCGAAGGCCGCGTCCAGACCCCACAGCCGCACGGCGGCCTGGGGCACGATGAACTCCTTGCGGATCGACTGCACCAGTTCCACCGGCAGGCCGCCCGGCCTGGGCGCCAACAGCAGTGTGCGGGTGAAGCGGTACAGCCGATCGGCAATGGCCACGTTCTCGCGGCCGTGGCGCACCATCTCCATGATCTGTTGCTCGTGGGCCTTGATCTTCTCGCGCAGCATTTCCATCTGCCGCTCCTGCAACGACACGGCGCGCTGGCCGTGCGGGCTGGTGAGCTGGATGCTGGCCATCAGCTCGGCATGGCGTTCAAAGAAGCCGGGCGTATTGGCCAGGTAGTTGGCGATGTCCGCCTCGGTGATGGCGCCTTGCAAGCTCACAATTCGATCTCCCCTTCAAACACGGTTTGTGCCGGGCCGGTCATCAGCACATGCGCGTCGCCGCCGGCCCATTCGACAGTAAGTACGCCCCCGCGGGCCTGAACGTCCACCCGCGCGTCCAGCCAGCCCAGACGGATGCCGACCACCACCGCCGCACAGGCACCGGTGCCGCAGGCCAGGGTTTCGCCAGCATCACGCTCGTAGACCCGCAAGGCAATGTGGCTGCGGTCGAGCACCTGCATGAAGCCGGCATTGACCTTGCGCGCAAAGCGCGGATGCTGTTCGATGCGCGGGCCCATGTCGGCCACCGGCGCCTCGCGCACATCGGCCACCCG
>JANOAQ010000761.1:0-3281 GCA_031411195.1 Burkholderiaceae bacterium
CCTGAGCAACGGCGGTGTGCACTACGCGTTTGAATGCATCGGCCTCAAGGCCACCGCGGAGCAGAGCTTCAGCGCCCTGCGCCCGGGTGGCGTGAGCACCCTGATCGGCATGATCCCGGTGGGCACCAAGATCGAACTGCACGGGGTCGAATTCCTGACCGAGCGCAAGATCCAGGGCAGCATGATGGGCAGCAACCAGTTCCGCACCGACATGCCGCGCCTGATCGACTTCTACATGGCGGGCAAGCTGCACCTGAAGGAAATGGTGTCGTCGCGCATCAAGCTCGAACAGATCAACGAAGGCTTTGCCACGCTCAAGACCGGTGGTGTGGCCCGCAACGTCATCGTCTTCGACCAATGAGCGGGGTGATGGGCAAACAACTCGACGGCAAGGTCGCCGTCATCACCGGGGCCGCGTCGGGCATCGGCCTGGCCACGGTCGAATTGTTCGTCGAAGCCGGCGCCCGTGTGATGGCGGCCGACGTCAATGCCGACGAGGGCCAGGCCCTGGCCGACCGCTTTCCGGGCGTGGTGCGCTTTTTGCGCTGCGACGTGACGCAAACAGCCCAGATCAAGGCCGCCATCGACGGTGCGGCCGAGGCCTTCGGCGGGCTCGACATCCTGTTTTCGAACGCCGGTGCCGGCGGGTCCATCGCCGGGGTCGAAACCTTCAATGAAGCCAGCTGGGACCACACCCATGCGCTGCTGCTGCGCTCGGTGGCGGCCGGCGCGTCGTTTGCGGTGCCGCACATGAAGCTGCGCGGTGGCGGCGCCATCGTCAACACCTCGTCGGTGTCGGCCTTGCAGGCGGGCTATGCGCCTCTGGCCTATTCGGTGGCCAAGGCCGGCGTGCTGCACTACACCCGCCTGGCCGCCACCGAGCTGTCGGCCCACCGCATCCGCATCAATGCCATCGTGCCGGGCTTCATCGCCACGCGCATCTTCGGTGGCCTGATGCAGCTGGATTACGACCAGGCCGGCCAACTGGCCCAGCAGATTGCGCAGCGCAGCGGCACCGCCAACCCGCTGGGCCGCTCGGGCATGCCGCGTGACATCGCCGAGGCGGCGCTTTTCCTGGCCTCGGACGCCGCCGGCTTCATCACCGGCACCCACATCACGGTCGATGGCGGCCTGACCATCGGGCCGCGCCACTCCTGGGATCCCAACGTCGCCGGCCCCATGAGCGACGCGCTGGGCCTGAGCCCCGAGCAACTGCGCGCCCTGCGCACTCAGCGCGCCGGCTGAACCACGCCACGCCCTGCCCCCACTGACTTTCAACCTCCAGCCTCCAAACACCATGCCCAAGGTCACCTTCATCGCCCACAGCGGAACCCGCCACACCGTCGACGCCGAAGCCGGCCTGTCGCTGATGCGCGCCGCCATCGACAACAACGTGCCCGGCATCGACGGCGACTGCGGCGGCCAGTGCGCCTGCGCCACCTGCCATGTCTTCATCGACGCCCCCTGGGCGGCCAAGACCGGTGCCCGCACCGGCCGCGAAGACGAGATGCTGAACTTTGCCGCCGAGTTGGCCGACAGCTCCCGCCTGGCCTGCCAGGTGGAAGTGACCGCCGACATGGACGGCCTGGAAGTGCGCATGCCCGAAGGGCAGCACTGAGCCGCACCGGTCGCCCCAAGCGTCAACCCGTCATCACCTTCCCCAGGAGCCCGCCATGAGCGCTGTTCTGAAGCCCGCCGCCGCCGCTGTCCTGTCACCTGCCCAGGCCGCCGCGCGCGAAAAAGTCTGGGCCACGCCACTGGCCGATCTTCACCCGGCCGACCCGCAGCATTTCGTCGACAACATCGAAGGCCACATCTTCGAGCGCCTGCGCGCTGAAGATCCGGTGCACCGCGGCCGCAGCCCCGTGCCCGAGGTGGGTGATTACTGGAGCGTGACGCGCTACCAGGACATCATGCATGTGGACACCCATCCCGAGCTGTTCTCGTCGGACTGGTCCAAGGGTGGCATCACGCTGTTCAACGCCCCCGACGGCGAAAAGCTGCCGATGTTCATCGCGATGGACCCGCCCAAACACGACGACCAGCGCAAGGCGGTGAGCACCATCGTGGCGCCGGCCAATCTGAACAACTGGACCAACCTGATCCGCGAACGCACGGCCAACCTGCTGGACAGCCTGCCGCGCAATGAAACCTTCGATTGGGTCGACAAAGTCTCGATCGAGCTGACCACCTGCATGCTGGCCACGCTGTTCGATTTTCCGTTCGAAGACCGCCGCCTGCTCACCTGGTGGTCGGACGTGGCCACCATGAACAAGGCCACCAACCCCGATGCGCTGGAGCCGGCCGAGCGCATGGCCGAGCTGGGCAAGATGCTGGGCTACTTCACCAAGCTGTGGAACGAGCGGGTGAACGACGCCCCCCGCACCGACCTGGTGAGCATGCTGGCCCACGGCGCCGCCACCCGCAACATGCCGCCACTGGAGTACATGGGCAATCTGGTGCTGCTGATCGTGGGGGGCAACGACACCACGCGCAACAGCATGACCGGCGGCCTGCTGGCGCTGAACGCCAACCCGGCTGAATTTGCCAAGCTGCGCGCCAACCCGGCGCTGGTCGACAGCCTGGTGCCCGAGATCATCCGCTGGCAGACCCCGCTGGCCTACATGCGCCGCACCGCCACGCAAGACAGCGAGCTGGGCGGCAAGCAGATCAAGGCCGGCGACAAGGTGGCGATGTGGTACTTGTCGGGCAACCGCGATGATTCGGTGCTGGATCGTCCCGATGAATTCATCGTCGACCGCGCCCGCCCGCGCAACCACCTGAGCTTCGGCTTCGGCATCCACCGCTGCGTGGGCAACCGCCTGGCCGAGCTGCAGCTGAAGATCCTCTGGGAGGAGATCCTCAAGCGCTTCCCGGTGATCGAAGTGATGGGCGAGCCCACCCGCGTGCGTTCGTCCTTTGTGCGCGGCTATTCGCACTTGCAGGTGCGTATCCCTGGTTGAATGCGCGCTGAGTCTCGCGCTTGCGCGAGGCCGAGGCCACCGGGTACGCGGCTGCCTCCGTGTCCCCCGGGCCTTCGGTCCTCCTCCTTTTACCTGCGGCATCCGCGTACCCGGCGCCCTCGGCCCAGACACACCGGTGCTGGCTGGGGGCTTCTTAAACCCGCTGGCACCTCAGTGAGGATGGCGCGTCGGGGTGGCCTGCCCTGCTTTGCGCAGGTAAAGGAGGAGCCGTCGTCTGTCAAGACGGCGGTGGGGGACACGGAGCAAAACAGGGCAGGCCGGCCCGGCGCGCTCGCACCGACCGCCAACCGCCAACCG
>JANOAQ010000762.1:0-4468 GCA_031411195.1 Burkholderiaceae bacterium
AGCGAGGCAGTCGCCGACAAGAAAGTGATGGACCACGCTGTCAGCGATCTCACCAAGATTGCCGGGCAAAAGCCGGTGGTCACCAAGTCGCGCAAGCCCATCGCCGGTTTCAAGATTCGTGAGAACCTGGCCATCGGCTGCATGGTCACGTTGCGTGGTGTTCAGATGTATGAATTCCTTGACCGTTTTGTCACCATCGCTTTGCCGCGTGTGCGCGATTTCCGCGGCATTTCGGGGCGGTCGTTCGACGGTCGTGGCAACTACAACGTCGGCGTCAAGGAGCAGATCATTTTTCCGGAGATCGAGTACGACAAGATCGATGCACTCCGGGGGATGAACATCAGCTTCACCACGTCGGCGAAAAACGACGACGAGGCCAAGGCGCTGTTGGCTGCCTTCCGCTTCCCTTTCAAGAACTGAGGCGATTCATGGCAAAACTCTCCCTGATCCAGCGCGAAGAAAAGCGCGAGAAACTGGTCGCCAAGTTCGCTAAGAAATACGCTGAACTGAAGGGCATCGCCAACGACGCCAAGAAGTCCGACGAAGAGCGCTACCTGGCCCGCCTTGAGCTGCAGAAGCTGCCGCGCAATGCTTTCCCGACCCGTCTGCGCAATCGTTGCGAGTTGACCGGTCGTCCGCGCGGCACGTTCCGCACCTTCGGCCTCGGCCGCAGCAAGATCCGCGAACTCGCCTTCAAGGGCGACATTCCCGGCGTGACCAAGGCCAGCTGGTAATCCGGCGCACAGGCACGTACAGGAGATATCACAATGAGCATGAGTGATCCTATCGCCGACATGCTGACTCGCATTCGCAATGCGCAGGCAGTACAAAAAGCGGTCGTGGTGATGCCGTCGTCCAAGGTCAAGGTGGCGATTGCCCAAGTCCTGAAGGATGAGGGCTACATCGATGGCTTCCGGGTCAAGGTCGAGGGCGCCAAAAGCGAACTCGAGGTTGCCCTGAAGTACTACGCCGGCAAGCCGGTCATCGAGCGCATCGAGCGCGTGAGCCGTCCCGGCTTGCGCGTTTACAAGGGCCGCGACGCCATTCCTCAGGTCATGAACGGTCTTGGCGTGGCGATCGTCACCACGCCCAAGGGTGTCATGACCGACCGCAAGGCTCGTCTGACCGGTGTCGGTGGCGAAGTTCTTTGCTACGTGGCCTGACCGGCGAAGGAGAGACAAGAATGTCCCGCGTTGGAAAGATGCCGATCAACCTGCCGCAAGGTGTGGATGTACAGATCTCGGCAGATCAGATTACCGTCAAGGGCGCCAATGGCACCCTTACCCGTGCCGCGAATGCGCTGGTCACCGTTGAGCGCGATGGTGCTGTCGTCAAGTTGGCTCCGGCCAATGACAGCACCGCTGCCAATGCGATGAGCGGCACCATGCGTGCGCTGCTCAACAACATGGTCAACGGTGTGAGCAAGGGCTTCGAAAAGAAGCTGACGCTCGTCGGTGTGGGCTTTCGTGCCCAGGCTGTCGGCTCCAGGCTCAACTTGCAGATCGGGTTTTCGCATCCGGTGGTCAAGGAAATGCCGGCCGGCATCACGGTGGCTTGTGCGACCCAGACCGAAATCCTGATCAAGGGCGCTGATCGCCAAGTCGTCGGCCAGGTGGCCGCCGAAGTGCGCGCCATTCGCCCGCCCGAGCCCTACAAGGGCAAGGGGATCCGCTACGCCGATGAGCGCGTGGTGCTGAAGGAAACGAAGAAGAAGTGAGGAGCTGAACATGCTGACCAAGAAAGAACAGCGCCTGCGCCGCTCCCGCCAGACCCGTGCACGCATCGCCAATCAAGGCGCCGTGCGTTTGTCGGTCTTCCGTTCAAACCTGCACATCTACGCCAGTGTGGTTTCGGGCGACGGCACTCAAGTGCTGGCCTCGGCTTCCACCGCCGAGAAGGAAGTGCGCGACCTGCTGGGCAAGGACAAAGGTGGCAATGCCGCCGCTGCCGCCCTGGTGGGCAAGCGCATCGCCGAAAAGGCCAAGGCGGCCGGTGTCGAGAAGGTCGCTTTCGACCGCTCTGGCTTTGCGTACCACGGCCGCGTCAAGGCGCTGGCCGATGCTGCGCGCGAAGCTGGTCTGCAGTTCTGAGCGCTGAGAAGGAATCAAGCAAATGGCAAAGTTCACCCCCCGCGCACAGACCGAAGGCAACGACGACGGTCTGAAAGAGAAGATGATTGCGGTCAACCGCGTCACCAAGGTGGTCAAGGGCGGTCGCACGCTCAGTTTTGCAGCATTGACCGTGGTCGGCGATGGCGATGGCCGTGTCGGCATGGGCAAGGGCAAGGCCAAGGAAGTGCCGGTGTCGGTGCAAAAGGCCATGGACGATGCCCGTCGCGGCATGTTCAAGGTTCAATTGCGCAACGGAACTGTGCACCACAACGTGGCCGGGCAGCATGGCGCTGCCAAGGTTCTGCTGGCTCCCGCGCCTGCAGGTACCGGCATCATCGCTGGTGGCCCCATGCGCGCCGTGTTCGAAGTGATGGGTGTCACCGACATCGTCGCCAAGAGCCTGGGTTCGAGCAACCCTTACAACATGGTGCGCGCCACCCTGGACGCACTGAAGCGCTCGACCACCGCTGCGGAAGTGGCGGCTAAGCGTGGCCTGTCGGTCGAACAGATCTTCAACTGATCTGGCGATCACGGAGAAACCCATGTCGGACAAGAAAACCCTCAAGGTCAAGCTCGTCAAGAGCCCGATCGGTTGCAAGCAGTCGCACCGCGCCACCGTGCGCGGACTGGGCCTGCGTGGTGTCAACAGCGAGCGTGTGCTCGAAGACACCCCGGCTGTGCGCGGCATGATCAACAAGATCGCCTACTTGGTGCTGGTGCTGTAAGGCCCGCGCTGCGTTTGTCAGGAATCAAGATGCAACTCAACACCATCAAGCCGGCCGACGGTTCCAAGAAGGCTCGCCGTCGCGTGGGTCGTGGTATCGGCTCGGGCATCGGCAAGACGGCCGGTCGGGGCCACAAAGGCCAGAAGTCGCGTGCCGGTGGCTACCACAAGGTCGGCTTCGAAGGCGGCCAGATGCCGCTGCAACGCCGTCTGCCCAAGCGCGGTTTCAAGTCGCAATCGCTCAAGTACAACGGCCAGATCAGCCTGACCGATCTGGAAATGCTCGGCCAGGACGAAGTCGACCTGGTCATGCTGAAGTCGGCAGGCCTGGTGGGCCAGATGATCAAGCACGTCAAGGTGATCAAGACGGGTGAGCTTTCCCGCAAGGTCAACCTGAAAGGCATCGGCGCTACCGCCGGCGCCAAGGCTGCGATCGAAGCCGCTGGCGGCGCGCTGGCCTGATAGACCGGTTCGGGGCGATACGCTTTGGCAACTTCCGCAAACCAGCTCGCCAAGAGTGGCAAGTTCGGCGACCTGCGTCGCCGGCTTGTGTTCTTGCTGCTGGCCTTGGTGGTCTACCGCCTTGGCGGGCACATTCCGGTGCCCGGCATCGACCCGAACCAGCTGAACCAGCTGTTCAAGGGGCAGGGCGGTGGCATCCTGAGCCTGTTCAACATGTTCTCGGGTGGCTCATTGGGCCGCTTCAGTCTGTTTGCGCTGGGCATCATGCCGTACATCTCGGCGTCCATCATCATGCAGCTCATGGGCTACGTGGTGCCAACCTTGGAAGCGCTCAAGAAAGAGGGCGAAGCAGGGCGTCGCAAGATCACCCAGTACACGCGGTACGGCACCTTGGGCCTGGCGTTGTTCCAGAGCCTGGGTATCGCGCTGGCACTTGAAGGCTCGGCAGGCTTGGTGCTGACGCCCGGCTTCGGCTTTCGCATGACCACAGTGGTCAGTTTGACCGCTGGCACGATGTTCCTGATGTGGCTGGGTGAGCAGATCACCGAGCGCGGCCTGGGTAACGGGATTTCGATCCTGATCTTTGGTGGTATCGCTGCGGGACTTCCGGGCGCTATTGGCGGCTTGTTTGAACTGATCCGTACCGGTGCCATGAGCATCATCGCGGCAATCTTCATCATTGCCATTGTGGTGGCCGTCACCTTCGTGGTGGTGTTCGTCGAGCGGGGCCAGCGCAAGATCCTGGTCAACTACGCCAAGCGCCAGGTGGGCAACAAGGTGTATGGCGGGCAGTCATCACACCTGCCTCTCAAGCTGAACATGTCGGGCGTGATACCGCCGATCTTCGCGTCGTCGATCATTCTGCTGCCGGCCACGGTCGTGGGCTGGTTCGCCACAGGTGAAGGCATGCGCTGGTTGAAAGATCTGTCGTCGGCGCTGTCGCCGGGGCAGCCGATCTACGTGATGCTGTATGCCGCGATGATCGTGTTCTTCTGCTTCTTCTACACGGCCCTGGTGTTCAACAGCCGCGAGACCGCAGACAACCTGAAGAAGAGTGGTGCGTTCATCCCGGGCATCCGGCCGGGCGAGCAGACCGCCAGGCACATCGACAAGATCCTGGGCCGCCTGACGCTGGCCGGCGCGGTCTACATCACGCTGGTGTGCCTGCTGC
>JANOAQ010000763.1:0-6150 GCA_031411195.1 Burkholderiaceae bacterium
ACGATCTCGCCGCGTGCCGGTTTTGCCTGGGATCTGGGTGGCAAGGCCGAGAGCAAGGTCTACGGCAATTTGGGTCGGTACTACATTCCGGTCTATTCGAACACCAACGTGCGCCTGTCCGGTGCTGAGACCTTCTACGAAGACTACTACGCCTTCAACGGCTACAAGACAGACGACACTCAGGCGCCGATCCTGGGTGCCAAGTTGGGTAACCGCACCACCTTCAGCGATGGCGCTCCCAAGAATCCGCTGACTGTTGTCGACCCCAATTTGAAGCCGCTTTTCCAGGATGAGTTCATCCTGGGCTTCGAACAGGCCCTGGCCAACCGTTGGTCCGTCGGTGTCAAGTACACCAACCGCCAGTTGAAGAACGGCATGGACGACATCTGCGAAGGCGATCTGGCGCGCACCTGGGCGCTTGCCAATGGTTTCACCGCGGCGCAAGCCACGGCGATCAGATCGACCATCAACGGGTGCTTCCTGTACAACCCAGGCAAAGACCTGGTCGCCAACGTCGACTTGAACGGCACGGGCACCCTGACGCCTGTGACGATCCCGGCGGCTGCACTGCTGATGCCCAAGCCTGTCCGCAAGTACGACTCGCTGGAATTCATGGTCAACCGCCAGTGGGACAAGAAGTGGAGCGCTCAGGCCTCACTGGTCGTCGCATGGAGCAAGGGCAACACCGAAGGCTATGTCAAGTCGGACAACCAGCAGGATGATGCTGGCATCACCACCGACTTCGACCACCCTGGTCTGATGGTTGGTTCGTATGGTTTCCTGCCGAACGATCGCCGGTACACGGTGAAAGCTTCTGGAACCTACGCCGTGACGGACGAGTGGCGCATGTCGGGCACCCTGGTGATCCAGAGTGGTCGTCCGCGCAGCTGCTACGGCTACTACACCGGTCCCATCCCAGACCAGTCAATCCAGTACGGCGCTGCGTCGTACTATTGCAATGGTGTTCTGCAACCCCGTGGCTCGCAGGGGCGCCTCGACTGGATGGAAGACATCGGCTTTCAGCTGCAGTACCAGCCTAGCGCTGTCAAGGGCCTGACGCTCAAGCTGGATGTGCTGAACCTGCTGAACAACCGTACGGTTCGCGGTGTCAACGAGGAAGGCGAAGCGGGCAGTTCGGGTAGTGCCAACGTTGACTATCTGCGTCCCCGTTTGTCGGCGATCCAGACCCCCCGCACGGTGCGGTTCTCGGCTGGGTATGAGTTCTGACAACCCGAAGTAGTCTGAAGTAGAAAGGGCCGACGAAAGTCGGCCCTTTTTTCGTTCTGACCTCAGGCGCAGACAGGCTGCAGCCTGGGTTTTTTCCTCACTTCGGCGCCAGCCGAATCGCCCCATCCAGGCGGATCACTTCACCGTTGAGCATGTCGTTCTCGACGATGTGCTTGACCAGCTTGGCGTAGTCGGCCGGGGTACCCAAGCGGCTGGGGAAGGGCACGCCGGCGGCCAGGGCGTCCTGCACCGATTGCGGCATGGTGAAGAGCATGGGCGTGCCGAAGATGCCCGGCGCGATCGTCATGTTGCGGATGCCGTTGCGTGACAGGTCGCGCGCGATGGGCAAGGTCATGCCCACCACGCCGCCCTTGCTGGCGGCATAGGCCGCCTGCCCGATCTGGCCGTCGTAGGCGGCCACGCTGGCGGTGCTGATCAACACGCCGCGTTCGCCGGTGGGCTCGGGTGTGTTCTTGCACATGGCTTCGGCCGCCAGGCGGATCATGTTGAAGCTGCCCACCAGGTTGACCATGATGGTCTTGGTGTAAGTGGCCAGCGGGTGCGCGCCATCCTTGCCCACGGTCTTGACAGCGGGGGCGATGCCGGCGCAGTTGACCAGGCCGAACAGCGGTCCGAGGGCCAGGGCGGCAGCGACCGCTGCCTGGCCATCGGCCTCCTGGCTGACGTCGCACTTCACGAAGGCACCGCCTAGCTCTGCGGCCAGGGCCGCGCCCTTGTCAGCCTGCAGGTCGGCGATGACCACCTTCGCGCCGTTGGCGGTGAGCAAACGGGCCGTGCCCTCGCCCAAGCCTGATGCGCCGCCGGTGACGATGAAGACTTTGCCTGCGATGTCCATGTTGACTCCTTGTCGATCGAGTTGAGGGGTGTTGAAAGGCAAAACGGCCACGCAGTGCGTGGCCGTTCGACGAAAGCGCAGGCGCGGCCTGATCAGCCAGCCAAGGCGCCCATGGCACGGGTGGTGATTTCTTCGACCGTGCCCTGGCCCGAGATACGGGCATAACGCGGCGCCTGGGCGTCGCCGTTGGCGGCCCATTGCGCGTAGTAGTCGACCAGCGGGCGGGTCTGGCTTTGGTAGACATCCAGGCGCTTCTTGACCGTGGCTTCGCTGTCATCGTCGCGCTGGATCAGGTCTTCACCGGTCACGTCGTCCTTGCCGGCCAGCTTGGGCGGGTTGAACTTGACGTGGTAGGTACGGCCCGAAGGCTGGTGCACGCGGCGGCCGCTCATGCGCTCGATGATGGCTGAATCGGGCACGTCGATTTCAAGCACCAGATCCAGCTTGACGCCGGCCGCCTTCATCGCGTCGGCCTGCGGGATGGTGCGCGGAAAGCCGTCGAACAAAAAACCCTTGGCCGCGTCAGGCTGGGCGATGCGCTCTTTCACCAGGCCGATGATGATGTCGTCGCTTACCAGGCCGCCGGCGTCCATCACCTTCTTGGCCGCCAGGCCCATCTCGGTGCCGGCCTTGACGGCCGCGCGCAGCATGTCGCCGGTGGAGATCTGGGGGATGCCGTACTTCTGGCAGATGTAGTTGGCTTGCGTGCCTTTGCCAGCGCCGGGTGCCCCCAACAGGATCAGTCTCATCCTTGCCTCGTCATTTTGTGTGGATCTTGGTCGCGTCTCAATGCAGTTCAAACCTGCCCATTGGACGTGGTTCGAATCGAGAATAGCATGCCATGCCCTGCGTCAAGCTGACGCGCGCCGAGCTGCGCAAGGCCTCAAACAGCGGCAAACAATGCCCGCACGCGGGCCAGGTCTTCGGGGGTGTCGACGCCCGGGCCGGGGCGCTCGGCGCTGATGTGCACGGCGATGCGTTCGCCATGCCAGAGCACGCGCAACTGCTCCAGCGATTCAAGCGTTTCGAGCGGGGCCACCGGCAGTGTCGGGAAGCGCCGCAAGAAGCCCGCCCGGTAGGCATACAGCCCGACATGGCGCAGCGGCTGGGGCGCGGTTGGCAGGGCGGTGATGCCTTGTGCAAAGCCATCGCGCCACCAGCCGATGGGCGCACGCGAGAAGTACAGCGCACGGCCGGCGGCATCCACCACCACCTTCACCACATTGGGGTTGGTGAACTCGGCCACGTCGTCGATGGCATGGGCCACCGTGGCCATCACGCAGTCGGGCCGCTCGCGCAGCAGCTGGGCGCAGGCGTCGATCATGGCCGGTGCGATGAGTGGCTCGTCACCCTGCACATTGACCACCACATCGTCGCCATCCAGACCCAGCAGGCCGCAGGCTTCGGCCAGGCGGTCGCTGCCGCTGGGGTGATCGCTTCGTGTGAGCACGGCCTCGACGCCATGGGCCTGGCAGGCAGCCACGATGGACGGCGCATCGCCGGCCACCACCACACGGCTGGCGCCGCTGCGGCGGGCGGCCTGGGCCACCCGAACCACCATGGGCAGGCCGGCAAGGTCGGCCAGCGGTTTGTCGGGCAGGCGGCTGCTGGCCAGCCGCGCCGGGATCAGCACGGTGAATGTCATGCGCAAGAGGCTGTGATGCGCACCGGCCTACAGCGGCAAGGGCGAGGGCGCCGGTGGGCTGTCTTCCAGCGTGCGGGCTTCGGCTTCCAGCATCACCGGGATGCCGTCGCGGATGGGGAAGCCCAGCCGGTCGGCAGGGCACTGCAATTCGCTCGGGCGCGATTGGGCATCGCGCGCCATCTGCAAGGGGCCCTTGCACAGCGGGCACACCAGCAGGTTGATCAATCGGTGGTCCAGGCTCATGGGGTGGTCTTGAAAGGGGCGCACAGGTGGCGCAGGGCATCGGCAAAGGCCGGCTCGAGTTTGAAGTCTAGCCGCGCCACCCACACCTGCGTACCGCCCATGCAGTGCGGCGGCAGTTTCACGGCGTCTTTCTCGGTGACGATGACGTTCAAGGTGCCCGCAGGCCAGGGCAGCGGGCTGAATGGGTGGTGGTCTGCCAGCGGCATCCGGGTGACCTGCAGGCCTTGGGCATCCAGCATGTCAAAGAAGCGCTCGGGTCGCGCCAGGCCGGCGGCGGCCAGCACCGGCCAGCCTTGCAATGCCGACCATCCGCCACCGGTGGGCACGGGCAGGCCTGCCCACCAATCTGCCAGCGGCAAGACGCCTGCCAATTGGCGTTGGCCGGTGAAGCCGGGCAGGGCGGTGCTGGTGGGGCTGGCGGTGAGGGCGTTGTAGAGCACCAGGCTGTGCGCCGGCACAAGCTCCGGCAGGGGCTGGCGCAACGGCCCGGCGGGCAGGCACAGGCCGTTGCCGGCGCCCCGGTCGTCGAACACCAGCACGGCGATGTCGTGGTGCAGGCGGTGGTGTTGCAGGCCATCGTCGGCCACGATGATGTCGACGCCAGGGTGGCCGGCACACAGCGCGCGGGCTGCGGCCGCGCGGTCGGCGCCTACCACCACGGGTGCGTTGCAGCGCAGGTGGATGAGCAGCGGCTCGTCCCCCACCTCGGTGGCCGGCCGCTGGGTGGTGACGTCCAGAACACCGTGCCCCAAGCGGCCATGCCCACGCGAGACCACGCCCGGCGTCCAGCCCTGCTGGCGCAGCAGGTCGACGATGGCCATGACGGTGGGCGTCTTGCCCGCGCCGCCCGTGATCAGGTTGCCGACCACCAGCACCGGCACCGGTGCATGTTGCACACGCTGCCAACCCCAGCGGTAGGTGGCCGCATGGGCAGCGGCCAATGCCCGGTAGAGCCACGACAGCGGTCGCAGCAGGCGCGCCGCCAACGTGGGTTCGGGTTGTGCCCAAACCGCCATCAGACCTTTTGTCAGCCGGGTCGTCAGTCGGGTGGTCAGACGGGTGGTCTGACGATGGGCCAGGCCGCTAGTCGGGCCGCTAGTCGGGCCATTGTTCGGCTCGTTCGTCAGGCCGTTGTCGGCCATGTTGGCCTCAGGCCCGCTCAGCGCGCCGCGCCATCGGCCGGCATCTGGGTGGCGAAGGTGAGCTTGGGCAGGTTGGCGCGGCGGGCGGCATCCAGCACATTGATCACCGATTGGTGGGCGGCCATTGCATCGGCTGACACGATGACCACCGGTGCATTGCCCGCCGGACCGGCGGCGCGGGTGAGGGCGGCGGTCAGCAGTTCAAGGCTGCGACCGTCCAGAGGCTGTCGGTTGATGGCGTAGCGGCCATCGGCCGTGACGCTGACCAGGATCTCCTGCGGCCGTTCGGCCAGTGTGTCGGCGGCAGCGGTGGGCAGGTTGATCTGCAATTCGGAGTAGCGGCTGTAGGTGGTGGACAGCATCAGGAAGATCAGCACCACCAACAGCACGTCGATGAACGGGATCAGGTTGATCTCCGGATCCTCGGTCTTGCGGCGGCGGAAGTTCATGGCCGGCGGGTGGATCAGCTGGCCACTGGCGTGCCGCGCACCGCAAAGCGCATCAGGTGCGGCACCAGTCGCTCGGCGGCCTGCTCCAGCACCAGCAGATGGTTGTCGACCACGCCGCGAAAGTAGCGGTAGAACATCAGCGAAGGGATGGCGATGATCAGCCCGAACGCGGTGTTGTACAGCGCCACCGAGATGCCGTGCGCCAGGGCCGCCGGGTTGTTGGCGCCGGTGGGCGCTTGCGAGCCAAAGATCTCGATCATGCCCACGACGGTGCCCAGCAACCCCAGCAGCGGTGCTGCCGAAGCGATGGTGCCCAGGGTGTTGAGGTAACGTTCCAGTTGCTGGGCGGCAGCCCGGCCGGCGCTCTCGAGCGTTTGCCTGAGGCTTTGCTCGCTCAGGCGCGGGTCGACGATCATGGCCCGCAGACCTGCCGACAACACCTGCCCTAGCACCGAGTTCTCGGCCAGCTTGTTCACCACATCCATGGGCGGCAGGCTGTTGCGGCTGACGCCGAACACTTCATCGAGCAGGGTGGAAGGCACCACCCGCGCGGGGCGCAGGCTGAACAGGCGCTCGATAACCAACGCC
>JANOAQ010000764.1:0-4418 GCA_031411195.1 Burkholderiaceae bacterium
GCCGTGATGAGCGTGCCGGTGGTCGCCGCCTGCTTTGAATTTGACTTCATGGGCGGCAGCATGGGCAGCGTGGTGGGCGAGCGCTTCGTGCGCGGCGTGCATGCCGCGATCGAGCAGAAGGTGCCCTTCGTGTGCTTCACCTCCACGGGCGGTGCGCGCATGCAGGAGGGTCTGTTCAGCCTGTTCCAGATGGCCAAGACCAACGCCTCCTTGACGCGCCTGGCCAAGGCCGGCCTGCCCTACATCAGCGTGCTGACCGACCCCACCATGGGCGGCGTGTCGGCCAGCTTTGCCTTCGTGGGTGATGTGGTGATCGCCGAGCCCAAGGCCCTGGTGGGCTTTGCCGGCCCGCGGGTGATCGAGAACACCGTGCGAGAGAAGCTGCCCGAAGGCTTCCAGCGCGCCGAGTTCCTGCTCACCAAGGGCGCCATCGACCAGATCGTCGACCGCCGCCAGTTGCGCCCCACGATCGCCAGCATGCTGGCAATGCTGCAGCGCCAGAACGCCGATGCGGTTGCCTGAGGCTGAATTCAATCCTGCACCGCCGGGCCGCTAGCGGCCCGGTTGCATTTTCAGATGACCACCGCTACTCCCAGCACCCTGCCCGAATGGCTGGCCCATTGCGCGGCCTTGCACCCCAAGACCATCGACCTGTCGCTCGAGCGCACGGTCGAGGTGGCGCGTCGCCTGGACATCCGGTTCACCGTGCCCCTGGTCAGCGTGGCCGGCACCAATGGCAAGGGCAGCACCTGCGCCATGATCGAGTCGATCGCGGTGCAGGCCGGCTACCGCGTGGGCCTGTACCAGAAGCCCGAGTTGGTGCATTTCGAAGAGCGCTGCCGGCTCAATGGTCAGGCGGTGGCCGCCGACGATCTGGTACCGCACTTCGCGGCGGTCGAGGCTGCGCGTGGCGATATTGAACTCACCCAGTTCGAATTCAGCACCCTGGCCATCGCGCGGCTGCTGTCGCTGGCGCCGCTGGATCTGGTGGTGTTGGAAGTGGGCATGGGCGGGCGCTTCGACTCGGTCAACGCCTTCGACGCCGACGTGGCGGTGATCACCAGCATCTCGCTCGACCACACCGAATGGCTGGGCAATACACGCGAGGCCATCGGTTTCGAGAAGGCCGGCATCATGCGCGCCGGCCGGCCGGTGGTGGTCAGCGATCCGCAGCCGCCGGCCACCTTGCAGGCCCATGCCGATGCGCTGGGGGCCGATCTGCGCCAGTTGGGGCGTGATTTCAACTTTCAGGGCGACAAGCAGCATGGGGGCTGGCGCGGCCGCCGCCAGCGCTTCAACAGCCTGGCCTACCCGGCGCTGCGTGGGGCCAACCAGTTGCTCAATGCCGCCGGTGCGCTGGCGGTGTTCGAGGCCCTGCGTGAGCGCCTGCCCATCAATGCCCAGGCGGTGCGAAATGGCCTGGCCATGGTCGAGTTGCCCGGGCGATTCCAGATCGTGCCGGGCCAGCCCACCCTGGTGCTGGACGTGGCGCACAACCCGCAATCGGTGGCGGCGCTGGCACTCAACCTCGATCAGATGGGCTTCTTCCCGGAAACCCACGCTGTGTTCGGTGCCATGCGCGACAAGGACCTGGTCACGTTGCTGCCCCATCTGGCGCCGCTGGTCGACCACTGGCACCTCACCGATCTGCCCACGCCGCGCGCAGCCAAAGCTGTGGAACTGGCCGACCTGGTGAAGACCGCTGCCGGCAACCGCAAGGTCACTACCCAGTGTTACGCCAACCCCGATGCTGCACTGCGGCAAGCAGCGGCCCAGGCCGACCCGGCTGATAGAATCGTGGTCTTCGGATCGTTCTACACCGTTGGTGGCGTGCTCAAGAACGGGTTGCCCCGCCTCACGGCCCGGCATCTGGGCTGACCGGCCCCATTTTTGGGCCCCCCCGACTGCGCAGCGGTTGCAAACCTTCCCTCAACACCAACGGGCCGCGGCCCCTGCCCGCATGGGTCTGCTGCCCTACTTCAAACGTAACACCGACACCGCCGCCGAGACGCCCGCCGTGGCCTCCGAGCCCGATGCCGTGGCCGCCGCCCGCACGCGCGCCCGCCGCCGCTTGATCGGCGCCACGGTGCTGCTGGGCATTGGTGTGATCGGCTTTCCGCTGCTGTTCGAAACCCAGCCCAGGCCCATCGCGGTCAACATCCCCATCGAGATCCCGCGCAAGGACGGCGCAGGGCCCCTGGCCTTGCCACCGGCGCTGCCCCTGGCTGCCGCCTCGGCGGCCGTGGTGGCCGATGCCGAGTCACCCACCGGCAACCCCCGGCCGACTGAAATCACCGAGCGAGCCGGCGAGCAAGGCCGCGAATTGGCCGCATCGGCGCCACGTACCGCTGTTGCAGCCAAGCCGCCACCGGCCAGCAGCCCGGCGGCGCCCAAACCAGCCGCAGTGCCCAGCAAGGCGGCCCTCAAGCCCGCGCCGGAAGCCACGGGTCGCGCTCAGGCCCTTCTGGACGGTCAGGCGGCCAGCGCCGCGTCGGCCCGTGTGGTGGTGCAGGTGGGTGCGTACTCCGATGCCGACAAGCTGCAGGATGCCCGCAAGAAGCTCGAAGGCCTGGGCTTCAAGACCTACACCCAGGTGATCGAAGTGGCCGGCGCCAAGCGCACGCGGGTGCGCGTAGGCCCTTTTGCCACAAGAGCCGAGGCCGACCATGCCGCTGCCCGCATCAAGGCCTCCGGCCTGCCGGTGGTCATCCTCACGTTGTGAACCCGTACCGCCCCCAGCCGCCCGGGCGCCGGGGGGCGCAATGATGCTGCCTGCCGGCCTGGCCTGGGTCGATGGCCTGCTGCTGGCGGTGCTGGTGATCTCGGTTGCCGTGGGCCTGTGGCGCGGCCTGGTCTTCGTGCTGATGTCGCTGGTGGGCTGGGTGGCGGCCTATGTGGCCGCCCAGGCCTACTCGCCGCAATTGGCGGTCTGGGTGCCAATCGGCACGCCAGGCTCGGCACTGCACCAGGGCGCGGCATTTGCGGCGACCTTCGTGCTGGCGCTCGTGGCCTGGAGCCTGCTGGCCCGGCTGCTGCGTCTGGTGATCCACGCCACGCCTCTGACAGTCATCGACCGCTTGCTCGGCGCGGGCTTCGGTCTGCTGCGCGGGGCCGTGTTGCTGCTGGCCCTGGCCACGGTGGTGGCATTCACACCCGCCGTGCGCTCGGCGGCCTGGCAAGAAAGCCGGGGCGCGGCCTGGCTGGGCGTGGCCTTGCACAGCATTCAACCCTGGCTGCCGGACGAGGTGGCACGCCACCTGCCGCCAGCCTGACCTTTTTCACCCAACCCAGGACACAACCACCATGTGCGGCATCGTTGGCGTGATTTCGAAAGCACCGGTCAATCAGCTCATCTACGACGCCCTGCTGCTGTTGCAGCACCGCGGCCAGGATGCCGCCGGCATCGTCACCATGCAAGGCACGCAGTGCTTCATGCACAAGGCCCGGGGCATGGTGAAGGATGTGTTTCGCACCCGCAACATGCGGGCATGGTCCGGCCCGGTGGGCCTGGGCCAGGTGCGCTATCCCACGGCCGGCAACGCCTTCAATGAAGAAGAGGCTCAGCCGTTCTACGTGAACGCGCCCTACGGCATCGTGCTGGTGCACAACGGCAACCTCACCAACGCCCACGCGCTGAAAAAAGAGTTGTTCGACGTGGATCGGCGCCACATCAACACCGGCAGCGACACCGAAGTGCTGATCAACGTGCTGGCCCATGAGATGGAGCTGGCAGGCCGCGACGTACCGTTGACGCCCGAGCTGGTGTTTCGCGCCGTGCGGGCGGTGCACAAGCGCATCCGTGGCTCGTATGCGGTGATCGCGCTGATCGCCGGCTACGGCCTGCTGGCCTTTCGCGACCCGTACGGCATCCGCCCGCTGGTCTACGGCGTGGCCGATCTGCCTGCCAGCGAGGGCGGCGGCCAGGTCGTGATGCTGGCCAGCGAGACCGTGGCACTTGAAGGCACCGGCCACACCACCGTGCGCGACGTGGCGCCGGGCGAGGCCCTGTTCATCGACATGGACGGCACGGTGCATGCCCAGCAATGCGCCGACAAGCCCACGCTGCACCCCTGCATGTTCGAATATGTCTACCTGGCGCGGCCCGATTCGGTGATCGACGGCATTTCGGTCTACCAGGCCCGGCTCAACCTGGGCGAATCCTTGGCCCAGCGTGTGATCAACGCCATGCCGCCCAGCGACATCGACGTGGTGATCACCATCCCCGAGAGCAGCCGCCCCAGCGCCATGCAACTGGCGCAAAAGATCGGCAAGCCTTACCGCGAAGGCTTTGTGAAGAACCGCTATGTGGGCCGAACCTTCATCATGCCGGGCCAGCAGGCCCGCAAGAAGAGCGTGCGCCAGAAGCTCAATGCCATCACGCAGGAGTTCAAGGGCCGCAATGTGCTGCTGGTCGACGA
>JANOAQ010000765.1:0-3584 GCA_031411195.1 Burkholderiaceae bacterium
ACCGGCCGCTCGGTCTGCAGCCGCAGCGGGCGCCAGTGCATCAGCACCTGGCTGCGGCTCTCATCGGCGTAGATGGCGATGCTGTCGTCGTCCACCGTGTTGGCCGGCCAGAGGCCAACCACGCCGTTGGCCTGCAGCCAGCGGCCGTCGATGGCACGCTGCAGCAATCGCTTGCCATCGGACAGCACCCGCACGGCTTCGGCGCCGACCACCTCGTCTTTCAGGATGTCGGGAAACTTGCCCGCCAGGTCCCAGGTCTGGAAGAACGGCGCCCAGTCGATGCAGGCGGCCAGCTCGGTGAGGTCGAAGTTCTTGAACACGCGCCGGCCGATGAATTTGGGCACCGGCGGGGTGTAGGCCGTCCAGGCGATGGGCGTCTTGTTGGCACGTGCTGCCGCCAGCGTCACCAGCGGTGTGGCCTTCTTGCTGGCATGAAGTTCACGCACCTTCTGGTAGTCAGCCTTCAGCTCGTCGATGAATCGGGCTGCACGCTCGTCACTCAGCAGATCACTGCACACGCCTACGCTGCGGCTGGCGTCGGGCACATAGACCACCGGCCCTTCGTAGTGCGGCGCGATCTTCACCGCCGTGTGCACCCGGCTGCAGGTGGCGCCGCCGATCAGCAGCGGGATCTTCTTGATGCGGAACCAGTCGTCGCGTTGCATCTCGGCGGCCACGTGCTGCATCTCTTCCAGGCTGGGGGTGATCAGGCCGGACAGGCCCACGATGTCGGCGCCCTCCACCTTGGCCTTGGCCAGGATGTCCTGGCAGGCCACCATCACGCCCATGTTGACGACCTCGAAGTTGTTGCACTGCAAGACCACCGTGACGATGTTCTTGCCGATGTCGTGCACGTCGCCCTTGACGGTGGCGATGACGATCTTGCCCTTGGCCTTGGCCTCG
The DNA here is from genome assembly GCA_031411195.1 of Burkholderiaceae bacterium. Taxonomy (GTDB): domain Bacteria; phylum Pseudomonadota; class Gammaproteobacteria; order Burkholderiales; family Burkholderiaceae_C; genus Pseudaquabacterium. The sequence goes on from JANOAQ010000765.1 coordinate 904, forward strand.
CCACCGGCATCGACCAGGGCCTTCTTCTCGGCCTCGATGTAGGGCAGCAGGTGGGCCACCGCCTGCTTCATCACGCGGGCGCTCTTGACCACCTGGGGCAGGAACATCTTGCCCTGGCCGAACAGGTCGCCCACGATGTTCATGCCGGCCATCAGCGGGCCTTCGATCACGTGCAAGGGGCGGCCACCGCCGGCCGAGATGCGCTGCCAGCAGGCCTCGGTGTCCTCGACGATGAAGTCGGTGATGCCGTGCACCAGGGCGTGGCTCAGCCGCTCGTCCACCGAGCCGGCACGCCAGGCCAGGCGCAGGCTGTCGTCCTTGGCAGCGCCCTTCACGTTCTCGGCCACTTCGAGCAGGCGCTCGGTCGAATCGTCACGCCGGTTCAGCACCACGTCTTCCACCCGCTCGCGCAGGTCGGCGGGGATGTCGTCGTACACGCCCACCATGCCGGCATTGACGATGCCCATGTCCATGCCGGCCTTGATGGCGTGGTACAGAAACACGGTGTGGATGGCTTCGCGAACCGGCTCGTTGCCGCGGAAGGAAAAACTCACGTTCGACACGCCGCCCGCGACCTTGGCGCCCGGCAGGTTGGCCTTGATCCAGCGCGTGGCGTTGATGAAGTCGACCGCGTAGTTGGCGTGCTCTTCGATGCCGGTGGCGATGGCGAAGATGTTGGGGTCGAAGATGATGTCTTCAGGCGGAAAGTCCACTTGCTCGACCAAAATTCTGTAGGCGCGCTCGCAGATCTGCACCTTGCGCTCGTAGGTGTCGGCCTGGCCCTGCTCGTCGAAGGCCATCACCACGGTGGCCGCGCCATAACGCCGCAGCAGCGTGGCCTGGCGCACAAACTCGGCCTGGCCTTCCTTCAGGCTGATGCTGTTGACGATGCCCTTGCCCTGCAGGCATTTCAGGCCGGTTTCGATCACGCTCCACTTGCTGCTGTCCACCATGATCGGCACCCGGGCGATCTCCGGCTCGCCGGCGATGAGCTTGAGAAACCGCTCCATGGCGGCCGCGCTGTCCAGCATGGCCTCGTCCATGTTGATGTCGATCACCTGGGCGCCGTTTTCCACCTGCTGGCGGGCCACGCTCAGTGCGTCTTCGTAGCGCCCTTCCAGGATCATCCGGGCAAAGGCCTTGCTGCCCGTCACGTTGGTGCGCTCACCGATGTTGACGAACAGGCTGCCCTGGCCGATGGCCACCGGTTCCAGGCCGGCCAGGCGCATCGGCGGCGGGGGGCGGTTTGCAGGGGAAGGGATCATGGCAGGCGGGGCTCGGGTCAGGCCAGCCGTGCGGCCCGGATCACCCGGGCGCCACGGCTGAAGATCAGGGGCGGGGGTGAGCGCCGTTGCCAGGTGCCGCCATGTGTTGGCCGCACCGCCCCGAGCCTGGCAAGGCTGGATGAACCAGCGCTGTCGCAACGCTCCTCGGGAAGGCTCGCATTCTACGGGCGCGGCCTTTAGACTGGCAGGCATGAGCCTGATCGCATCGGAGCGCGCCGTGGGATATGCACTGAAGCAGCAGCGCATGGGTGCTGCCGAGTTTCTGGCCTGGGATGCCGGCCAGACCATCAAGCATGAATTCGTCGCCGGCGAGGTGTTTGCCATGGCCGGCGGTGAAGACCGCAACAACACCGTGGCACTCAACCTCGTCGTGGCGTTGCGCCAGCACTTGCATGGCAGCCCGTGCAGGGTCTTCGCCAGCGACGTGAAACTGCAGGTCGAGGCCGCTGACAGCTTTTTCTATCCCGACCTGATGGTTACCTGCAGCCCCGCCGATGCCGCCGCCCGCCTGATCAAGCGCGAGCCGGTGCTGGTGGTCGAGGTCTTGTCGCCGTCCACCGTCGCCTACGACCGGGGCGACAGGTTTGCCGCCTACCGGCAGTTGCCCTCGCTGGCCGAGTACCTGCTGGTGGATGTGGACACGCGCCGCTGCGACCTGTTTCGCAAGGGTGCCCACGATGGCCTTTGGGTGCTGCACCCCAGCGCCGCCGGCGCGGGCGTGCAACTGGACAGCGTGGACCTGGCCGTCAATGCCGAGGCCTTGTGGGCCGAGTTGGAGCCGCCCGCTGCCGCCGTGGCGCCAACCCTCCCACCCGCAGGCTGATCAAGCCGCGTTCAAGCTGCCAGCAAGCCCGAAAACAACGGGTCGGTGCGGCTGCGGGGCCGGTAGGCGCCCACGCGGCGGGCGATTTCGGCGATGTGTTCGGGCGTGGTGCCGCAGCAGCCGCCCACGATGTTGACGAAGCCCGCCTGGGCAAATTCGGCCAGCATGCGGCCGGTGACTTCGGGCGTCTCGTCGAAGCCCGTCTCGGCCATGGGGTTGGGCAAGCCGGCGTTGGGGTAGCAGCTGATGAAGGTGTCGCCGGCCACCTTGGCCAGCTCTTCGATGTAGGGCCGCATCACCGCCGCGCCCAGGGCGCAGTTCAGGCCCACGGCCAACGGGCGGGCATGGCGCACGCTGTGCCAGAAGGCCGGCACGGTCTGGCCGCTCAGGATGCGGCCCGACGCATCGGTCACGGTGCCGCTGATGATCACCGGCAAGCGCTCGCCGGTGGCTTCCATCAATTCGTCGAGCGCGTAGATCGCCGCCTTGGCGTTGAGGGTGTCGAAGATGGTCTCGACCAGAAACAGGTCGCAGCCGCCTTCGAGCAGGCCACTGGCTTGTTCGTAATAGGC
>JANOAQ010000766.1:0-1577 GCA_031411195.1 Burkholderiaceae bacterium
GGCGGCTGGCCCGGCGCGTGCGCAATCGAACCCGGTGCCCACCGAGGGCGGTGATCCGAACATACTCAACCTGCCGGCGCACAGCACCGGCCTGGGCCAGCCGGTGGCCACCGATGGCTACGGCAAGCCGTCGAAGTTCGAGGCCAATGTGCAGCGCCGGCCCAGCCCGGGCCTGACACAGACAGCCCAGTCGTCGGTGTCATTTGCGCCCTTGCAATCACTGTTCGGCATCGTCACGCCCAGCGGCCTGCACTTCGAGCGCCACCACCAGGGCTGGTGGGATGTGGATCCCAGCGGGCACCGCCTGATGCTCAATGGCAGCGACCCCAGCCTGATGAAGACGCCCAAGGTATTCACCATGGACGAGGTCATGCGCATGCCCTGCGTGTCGCGCTTTCACTTCATCGAGTGCGGCGCCAATTCAGGCATGGAGTGGGGCAATGTGGCCGTGCCCACCGTGCAGTACAGCCACGGCATGCTCAGCTGCAGTGAATTCACCGGCGTGCCGCTCAAGCTGCTGCTCGACCAGTGCGGTGTGGACTACAAGCGTGCGCGCTTCGTGCTGGCCGAAGGCGCCGACGGCTCGTCCATGACGCGCACCGTGCCGATGGAATTGATCGAGTCCGGCGAGGTCATCGTGGCCTATGGCCAGAACGGCGAGATGCTGCGTCCCGAAAACGGCTACCCCTTGCGCCTGGTGGTGCCGGGTGTGCAGGGTGTCAGCTGGGTGAAGTACCTGCGCCGCATCGAGGTGGGCGACCAGCCCTGGGCCAGCAAGGACGAGGCGATTCACTACATGGACCTGATGCCCGACGGCAGCCACCGCCAGTACACCAGCACGCAAGAGGTCAAGAGCGCCATCACCACCCCGTCGGGCGGCCAGGTGCTGCTGGACAAGGGCTTCTACAACATCAGCGGCCTGGCCTGGAGCGGTCGGGGCAAGGTGGCCAAGGTGGATGTGTCGGTCGATGGTGGCCGAAACTGGCGCCCGGCCCGGCTTGAGACACCGGTGATGCGCAAGTGCCTGACCCGCTTCAACATCGATTGGGTGTGGGACGGCAAACCGGCCATCGTGCAAAGCCGCGCCAGCGACGACAGCGGCCATGTGCAGCCCAACTACCGCCAGCTGCGGGCGGTGCGCGGCAGCCGGTCGATTTACCACAACAACGCCATCCAGTCGTGGCTGGTGCAAGAAAGCGGCGAGGTCAAGAATGTCCAGCTTTCGTAAGCGCCTGGCTTTGGCCGCCGGCGTCCTGGCATCCGGCGTTCTGGCAGCCGGCGTCCTGGCCGGCCTTCTGGCCAACAGCCCCGCCCAGGCCGCCGAGCCCTTGCCAGGCCTGGGCCGGCCCGCCACCGCCAAGGAACTGGCCGCCTGGGACATCGACGTGCGCCCCGATTTCAAGGGCCTGCCCGCCGGCAGCGGCTCGGTCAGCAAGGGACAGGAGGTCTGGGAGGCCAAGTGCGCCTCCTGCCACGGCGTCTTCGGCGAATCCAACGAAGTGTTCAATCCACTGGTCGGCGGCACCACGGCCGACGACGTGCGCACCGGCCGGGCCGCCAGCCTGGCCCGGGGCGAC
>JANOAQ010000767.1:0-7057 GCA_031411195.1 Burkholderiaceae bacterium
CTCGGTCGCCGTGCCGATCACCGCGTAGGGGCAGCGCTCGCGCCGGCACATCGCCTCGAAGATCGGCAGGGCGTCGGCCGAGTCGGCCAGGGCGTAGCGCTCCTGGCTTTCGTTGCACCAGACCTCCTTCGGCGCCAGGCCCGACTCTTCAAGCGGCACACGGCGCAAGTCAAACGTGGCGCCCCGGCCGGCGCCGTCCACCAGTTCGGGGAAGGCATTGCTGATGCCGCCGGCGCCCACGTCGTGCACCGCCAGGATGGGATTGCCCGAACCGAGTGTCCAGCAGTGGTTGATGACCTCTTGCGCCCGGCGCTGGATCTCGGGATTGCCACGCTGCACGCTGTCGAAGTCGAGCGCGGCGGTATTGGTGCCTGCGGCCATGCTGCTGGCCGCGCCGCCGCCCATGCCGATGCGCATGCCCGGCCCGCCCAACTGCACCAGCAGCGTGCCGGCGGGAAAGGGCAGCTTGTGGGTTTGGCCCGCGCTGATGGTGCCCAGACCACCGGCGATCATGATGGGCTTGTGGTAGCCGCGCTGCACGCCGGCCACCGATTGCTCGAACACACGGAAATAGCCCGTCAGATTGGGCCGGCCGAACTCGTTGTTGAAGGCGGCGCCGCCCAGCGGACCGTCGATCATGATCTGCAGCGCGCTGGCAATGTGGGCCGGCTTGCCGATGGGGTTTTGCTCCCAGGGCTCGTTCAGGCCGGGCAGGTTCAGGTTGCCAACCGAAAAACCCGTCAGGCCTGCCTTGGGCTTGGCGCCCCGGCCAGTGGCGCCTTCGTCGCGAATCTCGCCACCCGCCCCCGTGGCCGCGCCTGGGAAAGGGCTGATGGCGGTGGGGTGGTTGTGGGTTTCCACCTTCATCAGCACATGGGCGGTTTCGTCACGCTGGCCGTACTGCGGCGCATTGCGAAAGCCCTGCGGCAGCCAGCGCTGCACCGGGCCGCCTTCCATCACCGCCGAGTTGTCGCTGTAGGCCACGATGCTGTGCTGCCGATCGGTGCCGTCCAGCAGCTTCTCGGTATTGCGGATCATGCCGAACAGGCTGTGCGCCTGGGGCCGGCCGTCGATCACGAAATCGGCGTTGAAGATCTTGTGCCGGCAATGTTCGCTGTTGGCCTGGGCGAACATCATCAACTCGACATCGGTGGGGTTGCGCTTGAGGCCGGTGAAGGCATCGACCAGGTAGTCGATCTCGTCGCCCGACAGGGCCAGGCCGAACTCGGTGTTGGCGGCCACCAGCGCCGCCCTGCCCCCGTTCGGGCCATGGCCCAGCACATTCACATGGGCCATCGGCGGCGCGATTTGTTCGTCGAACAGGTGGCGGCCGGCGTCGCGTTCGAAGGCCACGCTTTCGGTCATGCGGTCGTGCAGCAAGGCGGCACAAGCTTGCAGCTCGTCCGCCGTCAGCGGTTTGCCCGCAGCACCCGTCATGTTGGCGAGCAGGCCGGTTTTGAGCTGAAGCCGGAACTCGGTCACCCGCTCGACACGGTGCAGCACCAGGCCGCAGTTGCGCGCGATGTCGGTGGCCTTGCTCGCCCAGGGCGAGACGGTACCCAGGCGGGGCAGCACCACCACCAAGGCACCGTCAGCGGCACCGGTGCAGGCTTCCCCGTAACGCAGCAGGCCTGCCAGCTTGTCGTGGTCGAGTGCAACGCCGGGCTCGGCCATCACCCAGTGCACATGGCATGCGCTGACGCCGGTGATGCGCGGACTCACGGCTTGCAGGCGGGGCAACAGCGCCTGCGCACGGAAGGCCGAGAGCGCATTGCCGCCCTCGAAATGCAATACGACAGGGGCAGAAATCGAATGGGCTTGCGGCATGGCGGACCGTGGCTTGGGGCTTTGATTTGGCGGCCTGGAGGGCGCCGGGCCGGGTGCCCGGTTCGCGCCGCAGGGCCATGCCCGTGAAAACCCGACATTCTACTTTGGGATGGGATAATTCAAGGATGGCCATCACCCTCAAGACCACTCCCGCCGAGATCGACGGCATGCGCACCGCCGGCCGCCTGGCCTCTGAAGTGCTGGACATGCTGACACCCCATGTGGTGCCCGGCATCACCACCGACCAACTCGACAAGCTGGCCCACGACCACATCGTCAACCTGCAGGGTGGCATCCCCGCGCCACTGAACTACGCGCCACCGGGCTACGTGCCCTACCCCAAGTCGATCTGCACCTCGATCAACCACCAGGTGTGCCACGGCATCCCGAATGACAAGCCGCTGAAGAACGGCGACATCGTCAACATCGACGTCACCGTCATCAAGGACGGCTGGCACGGCGACACCAGCCGGATGTTCATCGTGGGTGATGGCTCGATCGCCGCAAAACGGCTTTGCGCGCTGACCTACGAATCAATGTGGAAGGGCATCGCCAAGGTCAAGCCTGGCGCTCGCCTGGGCGACATCGGCCACGCCATCCAGGTGTTTGCCGAGAACCAGGGGTTTTCCATCGTCCGCGAGTTTTGCGGCCACGGCATCGGCAGCAAGTTCCATGAAGAGCCGCAGGTGCTGCATTACGGGCGCCCCGGCACGCTCGAAGAACTGTCCGCCGGCATGATCTTCACCATCGAGCCCATGGTCAACGCCGGCCGCCGAGAGATCCGCGAGCTGGGCGACGGCTGGACCATCGTCACGAAAGACCGTTCATTGTCGGCCCAGTGGGAGCACACCGTGCTCGTCACCGACACCGGCTACGAGGTGCTCACCCTCTCAGCCGGCAGCCCGCCGCCGCCGGCCTTCATCACCGTGGCCTGAGCCGGGGCACCACTGTGTCGACCCAGACCGGGGAGCCCGCTCAGCCCGACATTGCCGCGCTGCGCACGCAGTTCCGCGAGGGCAAGAAAGCGCTGATTGCGCACTTCATGCAAAGCCGCGCCACCGCGCCGGCGGCCAGCCGATTGATCAAGGCCCTGACGCGCCATGTCGACGCCACGCTGGCCCAGTTGTGGGTCGACTGCGGCATGCCGGGCAGCATGGCCCTGGTGGCAGTGGGTGGCTTTGGCCGAGGTGAGTTGCTGCCGCACAGCGATGTGGACGTGCTGGTGCTGCTGCCCGATGAAGCCACGGTCGACACTGGCAGCCCCCTCAAAGCCACCATCGAGGCGTTCATCACCGCTTGCTGGGACATCGGGCTCGAGGTGGGCTCATCGGTTCGCACCGTGGCCGAATGCGTGCTCGAGGCCCGTGCCGACCAGACGGTGCAAACCGCCCTGCTCGAATCACGCCTGGTGTGCGGCGCCCGAAAGCTGGCGTTGTACTTCCAGCGCGAGACCGCGGCCCTGATGGACGCCAAGGCCTTCCTGCGCGCCAAGACGCTGGAAATGCACCAGCGGCACACCAAGTACGAAGACACGCCCTACGCCCTGGAGCCCAACTGCAAGGAAAGCCCCGGCGGCCTGCGCGACCTGCAGGTGGTGATGTGGGTGGCGCGCGCCGCCGGCCTGGGACGCAACTGGGCCGAGCTGGCGGCCAACGGCCTGATCACGCCCTTCGAGGTCAAGCAGTTGCAGCGCAACGAAGGCACGCTGCGCCTGATCCGCGCCCGCCTGCATGCCGTGGCCGGCCGCCGCGAAGACCGCCTGGTCTTCGACCTGCAGACCGCCGTGGCCGAAAGTTTCGGCTACACCAGCAGCCGCAGCGCACGCAGCTCCGAGGTGCTGATGCACCGCTACTACTGGGCGGCCAAGGCCGTGACCCAGCTCAACCAGATCCTGATGCTCAACATCGAGGAACGCATCAACGGCAGCGAGACCGCACCGATGCGGCAGATCAATCCGCGCTTCCTCGACCGCGCCGGCATGCTCGAAGTTGCGCGTGATGATTTGTACACCGCCAACCCGCGCGCCATCCTCGAGACCTTTCTGGTCTTTCAAAAGACGCCGGGCATCAAGGGCCTGTCGGCGCGCACCTTGCGCGCCCTGTACAACTCGCGCGATGCAATGGACACGGCCTTCCGGCACGACCCCGTCAACCGCGCGCAGTTCCTGGACATCCTGCGCCAGCCCCAGGGCATCACGCATGCCTTCCGGTTGCTCAACCAGACGTCGGTCCTGGGCCGCTACCTGTGGGTGTTTCGGCGCATCGTGGGGCGCATGCAGCATGACCTGTTCCATGTGTACACGGTCGACCAGCACATCCTGATGGTGCTGCGCAATGTGCGGCGATTCTTCATCCCGGAGCATGCCCACGAATACCCGTTCTGCAGCCAATTGGCCAGTGAATGGGACAAGCCCTGGGTGCTGGTGGTGGCCGCCCTCTTCCACGATGTGGCCAAGGGCCGCGGCGGCGACCACAGCGCCCTGGGCGCGGTGGAGGTGCGCCGCTTCTGCCGCGATCATGCAATCGCGCGTGCAGATGCGGGCCTGATCGAGTTTCTCGTCAAGCACCACCTGACGATGAGCACCGTGGCGCAGAAAGAAGACCTGTCCGACCCCGACGTGATCCGCGCCTTTGCCGACAAGGTGGTCGATGTGCGGCGGCTCACCGCGCTCTACCTGCTGACCGTGGCCGACATCCGCGGTACCAGCCCCAAGGTGTGGAACGCCTGGAAGGGCAAGCTGCTCGAAGACCTGTACCGCTACACCCTGCGGGCCCTGGGCGGCGCCAAGCCCAATATGGACGCGGACCTGGAAGCCCGCAAACAAGAGGCGCGGCAGATATTGGCTCTGCACAGCGCCCTGCCCGGCACCGAAGTGCCACTGTGGAAGACCCTGGAGTTGAGCTACTTTGCCCGCCACGACGCGAGCGAGATCGCCTGGCATGCGCGCGCCTTGTGGCGCCACCTCGACCCGCCCCAGGCCGTGGTGCGGGCCCGGCCCAGCCCGGTGGGCGACGGCCTGCAGGTGCTGGTCTACGCACCCGACCAGGCCGACCTGTTCATGCGCATCTGCGGCTACTTCGACGGCGGTGGCTTTTCCATCCAGGATGCGAAGGTGCATACCAGTCGCACCGGTTTGGCGCTCGACACCTTCCAGGTGCTGCATCCGCAATGCGAGGCGTCCGATCCGGGCAGCTACCGCGACCTGATTTCACTGGTCGAAACCCAACTGGCACTGGCCATCAACAGCCAGGCCGCCTTGCCCGAGCCCAGCCGGGGGCGGGTGTCGCGGCGGGTCAAGTCGTTTCCGATCACGCCGCGTGTCTCGCTTCGGCCCGATGAGCGGGCCCAACGCTGGTTGTTGTCCATCAGCACCAGCGACCGCTCGGGCCTGCTCTACGCCATCGCACGCGTGCTGGCGCACCACGGCATCAACTTGCAGCTGGCCAAGGTCAGCACCCTGGGCGAGCGGGTGGAAGACACCTTTCTGGTCAACGGCCCGGCCCTGCAGCAGACGCGCGCGCAATTGCAGATCGAGAGCGAACTGCTCGATGCCGTGGCTCCGGTGAGATGAGCCTCCCCCCGAAGCGCCGCAGGCGTCCTTGCAGGGCCGGTTCTGCGGCGACTACTGGTTGGCGCGTCACGCCGACCGAAGGTTGAACTTGTCTCTGCGAACCATAGGCGCCAGCGAAGCCGCCGCCGATCTGGCCGGCTTCGACGCCGTCATCGACGCCCGCTCACCGGCTGAATTTGAAGAAGACCACTTGCCCGGCGCCATCAACTGGCCGGTGCTCGACAACGAGCAGCGCCGCATCGTCGGCCTGCTCTACGTGCAGACTTCGGCTCTGGAAGCGCGCAAGCTGGGTGCAGCCATGGCGGCGCGCAACATTGCCGATCACCTTGACCGCTGGATGGCCGACAAGCCGCGTGAATGGCAACCGCTGGTGTACTGCTGGCGCGGCGGCCAGCGCTCGGGCGCGCTGGCCTGGTTTCTGGAGCAGATCGGCTTTCGCACGGCCAAGCTGGCGGGCGGCTACAAAGGCTTTCGGGCCGTGGTTCGCCAAGACCTGGAAGCCTGGCCGTCGCGCTACCAGTTCAAGATACTGGCCGGGCGCACCGGCAGCGGCAAGACCCGGCTGCTGCAGGTGCTGGCCGCGCAGGGCGCGCAGGTGCTCGACCTCGAAGGGCTGGCAGTGCACCGAGGCTCCATCCTGGGTGGCTTGCCCGGCCAGCCCCAGCCCTCGCAGAAGGCCTTCGACAACCGCCTTTGGCAGGCGCTGCGGGTGCTGGATGTCAACCGGCCCGTGTTCGTCGAGAGCGAAAGCAAGAAGATCGGCCGCCTGCAGTTGCCCGACGCGCTGATCACCCACATGCACGCACAAGGCCAGGTGCTGCAAATACAGATGCCCGACGCGGCCCGGGTGCAGTTGCTGCTGGAAGACTATGGTTTTTTCGCCGCCGACGTGGCGCACTTCTGCAAGCTGCTGGACGGCCTGATAGCCCTGCGCGGGCGCGATACGGTGGGCCGCTGGCAGGCCCTGGCACAGGCGGGCCAGTGGGCCGAGGCCTTCAGCCAGATGATGCAGGCGCACTACGACCCGCTGTACAACCGGTCGATGGACCGCCACTACAACGGCCTGGCCGATGCCCGCCTTGTGCCCCTGGCAGACGGCACGCCGGCGGTGCTGCACGCCGCTGCACGCACGCTGTTGGGCTGAATGCGCCGGCGCATCGTGGCCGCTTGTCCTTGATCAACCTCGCCGGCCTCGCTGACGGCATCATCCGGTAGCCACCCGCCTGCCATGCGCGAAAGCCCCGCCCTTCTCGAATCCCGCGCCTACGGCGTGCGCCAGATCCCCCTGTTACGCCCGCTGAGCTGGCTGGCGCGTGGCTGGCACGACCTGATGCGCTGCCCCCTGCCCGGCCTGTTGCACGGGCTGGCGTTGGCGGTGTTCGGCGGCGGCTTGATCGTTTTGGCCAACCACCGTTTCTGGCTGCTATCGGGCGCGTTCACCGGCTTCCTGCTGGTGGCGCCGGTGCTCGCCACGGGGCTCTATGCCATCAGTCGCGCGCTTGAAAGAGGCGAGCGCGCCGACCTGGGCGTGGCCATCAGCGCCTGGAAGCCTGATCGCATGCAAGGCGGCCGGCTCATGGTCTTCGGCCTGCTGCTGGCCTTTGCCGGCACCGGCTGGGTGCTGAGCTCGGCCTCGCTGGTCACCGGTTTTGCAGCAGC
>JANOAQ010000768.1:0-5365 GCA_031411195.1 Burkholderiaceae bacterium
CTGCCGATTCCGCAGGCCATCGCCTGCGCCACGGCTTGCGACCTGCAGCAGATCGGCCAGTTGGCCGCCGAACTCACCACGCTGCGCAGGCAGCTGCAAACCCTTTCCAACGGGGCGGCCACGTCGGCCTGACCCCTTCTCCAGGCCCCGTCCGGGGCCGATCCATCCGCCCTTCGGCAACTCAAGGACCCGCACCATGGCACTCGACAAAGTTCTCTACACCGCCACCGCCACCGCTACCGGCGGGCGCACCGGCACCGCGCAATCGTCGGACGGCGCGCTCAAGCTCGACCTGTCCACCCCGCGTGAGCTGGGTGGCGCCGGCGGCGCGGGCACCAACCCCGAGCAGCTGTTTGCCGCCGGTTATTCGGCCTGCTTCATTGGCGCGATGAAGGCGGTGGGCGCCGGCATGAAGATCAAGGTGCCCGACGACGTCAGCATCACCAGCACCGTGGGCATCGGCCCCATCCCAGGCGGCTTCGGCATCCAGGTGGCCATGACCATCACCCTGCCGGGCTTCGAGCGTGCTGCTGCCGAGCAACTGGTGGCCGCTGCGCACAAGGTGTGCCCCTACAGCAATGCCACCCGCGGCAACATCGACGTCACGCTGACGGTGGCCTGAAAGGCGCGGTTGCACCGCTAACGGCCCCCCCTGATCAAGGTGGCTGTCATGCGGTTGACATGTTCGGGACCTAGCGTCATGTGATCTTTTTCACACTCCGCAAAGTACCGACATGATCCATTGCATGCGTTCGACGATTGCCACTGCAGCCTTGCTGGCCTCCAGCTTTGGCGCCATGGCCGCACCTGCCTTTGTCAACGGCCTCGTCATTGACGGCAACATGCTCGACCTGTCGGGCGGCACCAGTGTCAACAACGGTCGCCTCGGCTACTTCTCCGACATCTACTACGACACCAACCGCAAGGAATGGTGGGGCCTGTCTGATCGGGGCCCGGGCGGTGGCACCCTGAGTTACGACACCCGCATGCAGCGCTTCAGCGTGGATGTCAACAGCGCCACAGGTGCGATCAGCAACTTCAAGGTGTTGCAGACCGTCATCTTCACGGACATCGGCGGCGCGGCCTTCAATGGCCTGGCGCCATCACCCAGCAATTTGCTCGGGCGCTCGCTCGACCCCGAAGGGCTGGTGGTCAACCCGCGCAATGGCAACTTCCTGGTGTCGGACGAGTACGGCCCTTCACTGCTGGAGTTCGACCGCAGCGGGCAACTGGTTCGCCGTTTCGCCACCCCCGCCAACTTGTTGCCCCAGGTTGGAAACGCCACCAATTTCGCGGCAACACCACCCACCCTGACGTCGGGGCGCGAGCCCAACCGCGGCCTCGAAGGCCTGGCCATCAGCCCGGACGGCCTGTTTGCCTTTGCCATGCTGCAAAACGGCACGGTCGCCGACGGCTGGACATCCGGCGGACGGGGCCTGCACACCCGTATCGTCAAGTACGACACCATCACCGGCCAGGCGGTGGCGCAGTACGCCTACAAGCTGCAGTCGTCGGGCCAGGGCCGGGGCATCTCGGCACTGGTCGCCATCAATGACCACCAGTTCATGGTGCTCGAGCGCAACAACCGGGGCGTGGGCGTGCCCGAGGCCAACCTGGCCAGCCCCGACAAGAGCGTTTTCCTGATTGATCTGGCCAATGCCACCGATGTCAGCAGCATCGCCTTGAACGACGCGGGCCTTGGTTTCACTGCAGCCAGCAAGTCGGGCACTGCCTTCATCAATCTGGCGGCCCCCGGCACGCTGCAAGCCGCCCTGGGCAATGTGTCGCCTGAAAAGTGGGAAGGCCTGGCCATCGGCCCCAAGCTCGACGACGGCTCGTTCCTGGTACTTGCCGGTACCGACAACGACTATTCCGTCACCCAGAACGGAACGGGCACCCAGTTCGACGTGTACATCAAGCCGGGCAACAACACGGTGTCACGCATCCAATGCGACATCGGCACGTTCAACAACTGCCTGAGCATCGGAACCAACGGCGTGGTGGGCGCGGCGGTTGCACCCGGGTTCAATACTGCGGGCTATACCCTGATCCCGGGCGTTCTCAATGCCTACAAGGTCAGCGCCAACGATCTGGCCAACTACACGGCACCGATTCCCGAGCCGGGAACCTGGGCCCTGATGCTTGGCGGATTGGCCGGCGTTGCGGCCCTCAAGCGCCGCCGCTTGCGCCCAGCAGCGTGAGCTGAAGCGCCAGCCGGGCCTGCCAGGGCGACATCGCCGCGCCTGGCCCGGCCGCGCTGCCCACCACCACCCCGCCCACGCAGCGCGTGGTGCGCCACACCGCAATGCCGGCGGCCTGGGCATCGGCCAAGGCCGCCGCCAGCCTGTGGTGCACCGTGCCATTGCCGGTGCAGGCCACCACCAGACCCTGCACGCCAGCGGCTTGCAAGGCGCGCACGCCTGCCCCCGTGGCGCCGCCGTGGCTGGTGACGATTTCCACCCAGGGCCAGGCTTGATCGGCGCCGGGCAGCCCGCCCAGGCCCAGCGCCTTGCCCGTCGGCCACGGCGCAAACCGGCGCAGCACGCCCTCCTCCACCACGCCCAGCGGGCCGGCATCGCCCGAACTGAAGGCATCGGTGCGGTAGGTGTGCACCTTGCGCACCCGGTCAGCCGCGTGCACCTGGCCGGCCAGCACGGCCACCACACCCTGGGCGCCGGGGGTGCGTGCCACGGCCACGGCATCCAGCAAGTTTTGCGGACCATCTGCCGCCAAGGCGGTGGCCGGGCGCATGGCTGCCACCAGCACCACCGGCTTGGTCGGCGCCAGCAGGCATTGCAGCAGCCAGGCGGTTTCTTCCAGCGTATCGGTGCCATGGGTGATGACCAAGCCTTGCACGCCAGGGCGTGCAAGGTGGTGGGCCACGCGATGCGCCAGGGCCAGCCAGGTGGCGGTGTCCATGTCCTTGCTGTCGAGCTGGGCCACCTGCTCGGCTTCGATCAGCGTGCCGGCCAGGGCCGGCACAGCGGCCAGCAGATCGGCCACGCTGCGCTGTGCAGCGGTGTAGCCCACGTTGTCGCCGGCCACGGCCGAGGTGCCGGCCATGGTGCCGCCCGTCCCCAGGATCACAACAGTGTTTGGCAAAGTACTTGGCATCAGGCCCTCATCTGGATGAAAATACAGCTACTGGATGAAACGTCAGCCCGTCTCCGGACACAACCCGACAGGACCGACCATGGACTTGCACAGTACCGACAGCCCCAAGCTCACCGCCCGCCAGCAGCAGATTCTCGACCTGGTGCAAAGCGCGATCGAGCGCACCGGCGCCCCGCCCACCCGCGCCGAGATCGCCGCTGAACTGGGCTTCAAATCAGCCAACGCCGCTGAAGAGCACCTGCAAGCCCTGGCCCGCAAGGGCGTGATCGAGCTGGTGGGGGGCACGTCGCGCGGCATCCGCCTGCGCTCTGATACCTTGCGTGCCCTCAATGAATCGCGGATCAAGCAATTCTCCCTGCCCTTGCCGGGCCTGATGCAGCTGACCTTGCCGCTGATCGGCCGCGTGGCCGCTGGCAGCCCCATCCTGGCGCAAGAGCATGTCGATTCGACCTACGTGGTTGAAAGCACGCTGTTCTCCCGAAAGCCCGATTTCCTGTTGCGCGTGCGCGGCATGAGCATGCGCGACGCCGGCATCATGGACGGCGACCTGCTGGCCGTGCAGAAGGCCAGCGAGGCCAAGAACGGCCAGATCGTGGTGGCACGGCTGGGCGACGATGTCACCGTCAAGCGCCTGCACCGCACGCGCCATGGTGTTGAGCTGTTGCCCGAGAACCCTGACTTCCAGCCCATCGTGGTGGGCGAAGGTGACGCGTTCGAGCTCGAAGGCATCGCCGTCGGGCTGATCCGCAACAACATGATGATGTAGGCGCCATGGCACGTCTCAAGGCACCCAAGGCGGCCTCGGCCCTCGAGTGCCAGCGCCTGGAAGACCTGCCCAACATCGGTCCGGCGATGGCCGGCGATCTGCGTGCCCTGGGCATTGCCCACCCTCGTGAACTGGCCCACCGCGACGCCTTCGTGCTCTACCAGGCCCTGTGCGCCCACAGCGGCAAGCGGCAAGATCCCTGCGTGCTCGACACCTTCATGGCCGCCACTGATTTCATGCGTGGCGCAGCGCCGGCGCCCTGGTGGTCCTACACGGCACAGCGCAAGCTGCTCTACGGCGCGGTCTGATCGCAGCCGGGGCCTTGGCGCAGGGCGCTGACGCTCCGGCGCGTTAGCCGACACCGCCCGCTAGGTGCAGCGCCGACACAGTGCAAATTCATCACAAATGCATCGCAAGTCCGACAAGCGATCGCTTCGACCGTGTGCGGCCGTGCGCCGTGCAGAAGTTGGCAGTCCATCGACCCACTGTTTCGACCATCAATCCTGTTGAGCGGCTTCAACAATGGCTTCAGCCTGCTTCGATCCTTGCCGACAACCTCCTCATGAACCCGCTTCACGCCCATTTGCCTTCATGGATGTTCCGCCTGGTGGCCCGCAGCCCGGCGGCGCAGCCCACTTCCGTGATGAGCACCCGGGTGCAGGTTTGTCCGCCTGAGCTGTGGCCTTCGTCGCTGTCGTGGCAAGGACGCGTGCGCCGCTGGGGTGCCCGGGTGGCCGAGCGCTGCCTGCCCTTGTTGCCGGCGCAGGCGCGCCCCCTCAACCGGCTGGCATTGGTCAAGGCCGAGTTCGATGTCAGCCTGGTCGATGTGTTGGGTGAGCCCGCCCTGAACCTGCGCGACCGCATCCAGCGTGCCCGATCACTGCGCGAGTTGTGGCACCTGCGCTCCTGCGTGTATGGCGAGGTGGCGGTGCAATTCAGCCAGACCGAGGCTGAACTGCGTCTGGCCGGCCTGAACCGGCACTTCCCGGTGCGTGCACCGCGCTCCGGGCTGATGCCCCTGCAGTCATGACACTGCAACTGGCCGCGACCGCGCCCCGCCAGTACTTCGGTACACCCGCCGTGGCGGCGATCCTGCCCGGCCCGGGCTTGCCGCACGATCGGCATGCGCGCATTGCCGCACGCCGCAGCTTCGTCGACCTGAAACACCAGTTCATGGCCGCGATCGAAAACCTGGACGGCCTGCGCGGTGACTGGCTACGCTTCCAGGTGCGCCAGAGCCATGAGCCCGGCGACCTGTGGATGCTGCGGGGCGCGGTGTTTGCCGCGCTGGAGCAACAGGACGACTACAGCCGCCGAACCCGCAACGACCTGCACCGGGTGCTCGACAGCGTATTCCCGGACGGCGGCGAACTGCTCGCTTTCGGCACCCGCCGCTGAACACCGGCCTGGCGCGCTCAGCCGGCGCCGGGCCGCCCCAAGGCGGCTGAGCACCCCCTCGGGGGGCAGGCGCGAAGCGACGTGGGG
>JANOAQ010000769.1:0-2961 GCA_031411195.1 Burkholderiaceae bacterium
CGGCCGGCGGCCCCACCGACAAGGTGGCCCGCGACCTGGGCGACGTGCTGCGCAAGCAGCTGAACCAGACTGTCATCATCGAGAACGTGGCCGGTGCCGGCGGCACGCTGGGCGCGGCCAAGGTGGCCCGCGCCACGCCCGATGGCTACACCCTGCTGCTGCACCACATCGGCATGGCCACCTCGCCCGCGCTGTACCGCAAGATGCCCTACGACACCCTGGGCGACTTCGAATACATCGGCCTGATCAACGAGGTGCCCATGACCTTGGTGGGCCGCAGTTCCCTGCCGGCCAGCAACATGGCCGAGCTGAACAAGTGGATCCAGGCCAACCAGGGCAAGATCAACCTGGGCAACGCGGGCCAGGGCGCGGCGTCGCACCTGTGCGGCCTGCTGTTTCAGCAGAGCGTGAAGGTGGACATGACCACCGTGCCCTACAAGGGCACCGGCCCGGCCATGGCCGACCTGCTGGGCGGCCAGATCGACCTGATGTGCGACCAGACCACCAACACCACGGCACAGATCGAAGGCGGCAAGATCAAGGCCTTCGCCGTCACCACGCCCAAGCGCCTGACCATCCCCGCGCTGGCCAAGCTGCCCACGCTGGACGAGAGCGGCCTGAAGGGTTTCAACGTGTCGATCTGGCACGGCATGTACGCCCCCAAGGGCACGCCCAAGGCCGTGGCTGACAAGCTGGGCAATGCCATGCGCGCCGCCATGAAAGACCCCGAGTTCATCAAGCGCCAGGAAGCGCTAGGCGCGGTCATCGTGCACGACGCCCGCATGAACGGTGCTGAGCACAAGAAATTCGTCGGCGAAGAGTTGGCCAAGTGGGGCCCCATCATCAAGGCTGCCGGTCAATACGCCGACTGAAGGAGCGCCAGATTCCGGCGCTCAAACGATGCGCAGGGGAATGGTCACCGGGCCGTCGTTGACCAGCGCTACCTGCATGTCGGCGCCGAAGATGCCGGCCTGCACCAGCGGATGGCGCTCGCGGGCCAGGCGCAGCACCGTGTCGTAGAGCGCCCGACCCTGCTCTGGGCCGGCGGCACCCGTAAAGCTGGGGCGGTTGCCGCCCGACACGTCGGCGGCCAGGGTGAACTGGCTGACGATCAGCAGGCCACCGGACACGTCCACCAGGCTGCGGTTCATCTTGCCGGCCTCGTCGGCGAAGATGCGCAGCTTCAGCAGCTTATCGACCAGTTTGCCGGCCTGCACCTCGCTGTCGGCGGGCTCGGCACACACCAGCAGCAACAGGCCGGCTCCGATGGCGCCCACCACCGCGCCGTCCACCACCACGCTGGCCTGGCTCACCCGCTGCACCAGGCCGATCAAAGCGGGTCTTTCTGGTCGTCGAAGTGGGCTTCCACATCCATCGGCAGCAACTGGATGCTGGCGCGCAGGCCGGGTACCGCCGCCATCAGCGCCTGCTCCACGCTGCGCCGCACGGCTGCCGCGCGGCCCAGCGTCCAGCTCGCAGGCATGTGCATGTGCAGGTCGACAAAGCGCCGCTGGGCCGCGCGGCGTGTCACCACATGGTCGAAGCGGATGGTGTGGACCTCAAACTCCTTCAACGTGCCTTCGATCTGCGCGCGCACCTCGGGCTCCAACGCCTGATCCATCAGCCCATCGGCCGAGCGCCAGACCAGCATCACGCCTTCGCGTGCGATGTTGGCGGCCAGGGCGATGGCGATCGCCGCGTCCAGCCACAACCAGCCCGTGGCCTGCACGGCCAGCAGGCCGACCACCACGCCGCCGGATGTCCACACGTCGGTGAACAGGTGGCGCGCATCGGCCTCCAGCGCCATCGAGCGGTGCTCGCGCGCCTTCTTCAGCATGGCCCAGGCCAGCGCCCCGTTCATCGCCGAGCTGACCACCGACAACACCAGGCCGATGCCCAGCGATTCGATCGGCTGCGGGTTGAAGAGGCGGTGCACGGCGGCGGCCATGATGGCCAGCGCCGCCACCAGGATCAGCACGCCTTCGAAGCCGCTGGAAAAGTACTCGGCCTTGTGGTGGCCGTAGGGGTGGTCGTCGTCGGGTGGCTGGGCCGCCACGGTCACCATCATCAGCGCGAAGATGGCACCGGCCAGGTTGACCAGCGACTCCAGCGCGTCCGACAGCAGGCCGACCGAATCGGTCAACCACCAGGCGCCGGTCTTCAGGGCAATGGTGGCCAGGGCCACCGCCACCGACAGCTTGAGGTAGGAGCTGACCTGCATCAGGGGGCCACTCGGTTGGCTGGTCAGGCGGCCAGCGTGACGCGCGCAAACTTGCGCTTGCCCACCTGCACCACCACCGTGCCGGCAGCCACCTTCAGGCCCTTGTCGGCCACCACCGCGCCGTCCAGCCGCACGCCGCCCTGCTCGATCAGGCGCAAGGCCTCGCTGGTGGACGCCACCAGACCGGCCTGCTTGAGCAAGGCGCCGATGCCCAGCGGCGCACCCGCCAGCGCCACCTCGGGGATGTCGTCGGGGATGCCGCCCTTGGCGCGGTTGGCAAAGTCGGCCTCGGCCGCATCGGCAGCCGCCGCGCTGTGAAAGCGCGTGACGATCTCGCGCGCCAGCAGCACCTTGGCATCTTTCGGGTTGCGCCCGCCCTCGACTTCAGCGCGCAAGGCCGCCACTTCAGCCTCGGGGCGGAAGCTCAGCAGCGCAAACCAGCGCCACATCAGCACATCGCTGATCGACAGCACCTTGGCGAACATGCTGTTGGGCTCTTCGGTGATGGCGATGTAATTGCCCTTGCTCTTGGACATCTTCTCGACGCCGTCCAGGCCTTCGAGCAGCGGCATGGTCAGGATGCACTGCGGCTCTTGCCCATACTCTTGCTGCAGGTGGCGGCCCACCAGCAGGTTGAACTTCTGGTCGGTGCCACCCAGTTCGAGATCGCTCTTGAGCGCCACCGAGTCGTAGCCCTGCATCAGCGGGTACAGGAACTCGTGCACGCTGATGGGTGTGCC
>JANOAQ010000770.1:0-2954 GCA_031411195.1 Burkholderiaceae bacterium
TCGATGTTCATGTAGGTGGTCATGCCCGCCGGGGTACCGCTGGCATCGATGACCGCCCAGGGCAGCATGCTGCCGCCCGCCAGCAGGCCCAGGCGACGCGCAATCTCGGCGGTCATGCGCTCGGGCGCAGGGATGGCCGTGTACCAAAGCTCCCATAGCCGGCCGGGTACAACCGCTTCGGCCAGCGCCGCAGCGTGCTCGGGCTGGAGGGGCTCCAGCCGCACATGCTGGCCTTGCAACACGATAGGCTCAGGGATGCGGGGCAGGGCCATGGAGTGGTCAATCCTTGTGGGCGGCGCGCCGCCGGGCACGCCAGTTGTTCGCCAACCACTTGCCTGCGGCCAGCCCGGCCAGCAGAAAGCCCCAGCCGACGGCCATCTGCAGGGTCATTTCACCGGGCGCCATCACGTCGAAGCCGAACAGGCGGCCCAGTTGCCAACCCGCCAGGGCGCCACCCACGAACCCCCCCGCGTCGGCCAGGCCGTCGAGCAAAGCGTCTTTGGCCGTCGTCTGTGCCACGGTGTCAGTGGCGTCGGCCAGCGCTGCCAAGCGGGCGCCGCGGAACCGGCTTGGCCGGGCCGCCGGGGCCGCCCCCTTGAGGGGGAGCGCCGAAGGCGCTTCGGGGGTGGGCCATGTCAGCGGTTGTGGCGTTGCATGAAGACGAGCTTTTCGAACAAGGTCACGTCCTGTTCGTTCTTCAACAAGGCGCCCACCAGCGGGGGCACCGACACCTTCTCGTCCTTGCTTTGAAGGGCCTCCAGCGGAATGTCTTCGGCCACCAGCAATTTCAGCCAATCGAGCAGTTCGCTGGTGCTGGGCTTCTTCTTCAGGCCGGGCAGGTTGCGCACGTCGTAGAAGGTCTTCATGGCTGCGGTGAGCAGCTCTTTTTTCAGCCCGGGGAAGTGCACGTCGATGATGCTCTTCATCGTGTCGGCATCGGGGAACTTGATGTAGTGGAAGAAGCAGCGGCGCAAGAAGGCGTCGGGCAGTTCCTTCTCGTTGTTGCTGGTGATGAACACCACCGGGCGGTGCTTGGCCCGCACCAACTCACGCGTTTCGTAGCAATAGAACTCCATGCGGTCGATCTCGCGCAGCAGGTCGTTCGGAAACTCGATGTCGGCCTTGTCGATCTCGTCGATCAGCAGGGCCACCGGGTGGTCGGCGGTGAAGGCCTGCCACAACACGCCCTTGACGATGTAGTTCTGGATGTCCTTGACCTTCTCGTCACCGAGTTGGCTGTCGCGCAGGCGGCTCACCGCGTCGTACTCGTACAGACCCTGCTGGGCCTTGGTGGTGCTCTTGATGTGCCACTGCAGCAGCGGCAAATTCAGCGCGGTCGATACTTCCTCGGCCAGCATGGTCTTGCCGGTACCGGGCTCGCCCTTGACGAGCAGCGGGCGCTTGAGGGTGATGGCCGCGTTCACCGCCAGCATCAGGTCTTGGGTGGCGACGTAGTTGTCGGAGCCTTGGAACTTCATGGTGGAGGTGTCGGGCGCGGCCGCTTCTGATGGGGGTTGATTGGGGTGGAGCGTTGACGCTCCGGCAGTTCCAAATCAGTATAAGGGTGGCCTCTATAATCGCCGGACTCCTGGTTGATGGCCATCAAGCCGCCTCCGGGCCACCTGGTGTAACCGCGGCGCGGCCGCTGGCAGTGCACCGTTTCAGCAGCGTCATCACAAGCTCGCACGACAATGAAAAAAGCGTTTCCCCTGCTCACCGTGGTGCTGGCCCTGGCCGGGCTGAGTTCAGTTGCCCAGGCGCAAGATGCCAAGGCCGGTGATGCCGCCCGAGGCGCCACCAAGGCGGCCATGTGCATCGGCTGCCACGGCTTGGTCGGCTACCAGGCCAGTTTCCCCGAGGTTTACAAGGTTCCCAAGATCTCGGGCCAGGGTGCCAAGTACATCGTGTCTTCGCTCGTCGCCTATCAAAAGGGCGACCGAAAGCACCCGACGATGCGTGGCATCGCCGCCTCGCTGACCGAGCAGGACATGGCCGACCTGGGCGCTTACTACGAGCAGCATGGCAAGGACACCGGCACTGCCGCACCGGCCGCCCTGGCACAGCCTGTGCCGGACGCCCTGAAAGACCGCATGGCCGCCTGCGTGGCCTGCCATGGCCCGAACTTCAGCGCCCCGATCGACCCCAGCTACCCTCGCCTGGCCGGCCAGCATGCCGACTACCTGTATGTGACGCTCAAGGCCTACCACACCGATGGCAACCCCCTTGTGGGCCGCGCCAACGCCACCATGCGCAGCCAGGTGGTGCAAGAAGCCGAAGGCAAGAAGAAGCTCACCTTCAACAACGCCGAGCTCAAGCAGGTAGCGGCTTACCTGGCATCGCTGCCGGGCGATCTGAAAGTGGTACCGCAGTCGCGCTTTCGCTGAGAGGCGCGGCGCCCCCCGGAAACCGCTGCCATGGGAGCGGTTTTTCAATTGCGGGCGCACAAGCAAGCGATTCACGCGCCGATATCCGTGCACGACCATGGGTGATCGCGACGGCCAACTCAAGCAGATTGCGGTGACCGAGCTCCGCCTGGGCATGTTCCTGCATGCCCTGGTGGGTCGGTGGCTGGATCACCCGTTCTGGAAAACCCGTTTCGTATTGACCGATGCGGCAGACATCCAGCGTTTGGTGGACAGCCCGGTGCTCACTTGCTGGATCGATTCGGCCCGCGGACTGGATGTCAGCACTGCCGTAGCTTTGCACGACGAGGCGGTGGAAGCGCCCTTGGCCGACGGCCTGCCCATCGCCGAAGCAGTGGCCGAACCGGCGGCCGAACCAGCGGCCGAACCAGCGGCCGAACCGGCGGCCGAACCATCGGCCCAGGCTGATGTCATCCTGGTTTCTGCGCCAGCGGCCTCGGCCCCGCCACCCAGCCCCAAGCCTCGCCCGGCACGCGTGTCCATGGCCGAGGAACTGCACCAGGCCAGCTTGCTGTGTGCCCGGTCGCGCGA
>JANOAQ010000771.1:0-1808 GCA_031411195.1 Burkholderiaceae bacterium
CCTGGCCATGCACGACCTGGAGATCCGCGGCGCCGGGGAGGTGCTGGGTGAAAACCAGAGCGGGAACATGATGGAGGTGGGCTTCCAGCTCTACAACGACATGCTGGCCGAAGCCGTGCGCGCGCTCAAGGCCGGGCATGAGCCCGACCTGCTCAGCCCCACCGGCATCTTTGGCGGCAACACCGAGATCAACCTGCACGCTCCGGCCCTGCTGCCCGATGCTTATTGCGGCGACGTGCAGCAGCGGCTCAACCTCTACAAGCGCCTGGCCACCGCCAGCAAACCCGAGCAGTTGGACACACTGCTCGAAGAGCTGACCGACCGCTTTGGCAAGCTCCCCGCCCAGGGCCAGACCTTGTTCGACACCCACCGCCTGCGGGTGCTGGCCAAGCCCTACGGTGTGGTCAAGATCGACGCCAACCCCAAGCTGATGAGCATCACCTTCCGGCCCAACCCGCCGATCGACGCGATGAAGATCATCGCCTTGGTGCAGAAGAACAAGAACATCAAGCTCGCCGGCAACGACAAGCTGCGCATCGAGCGCGAGTTTGCCGACCCGAAGGACCGGGCACAGTACGTGCGGGATGTGCTGCGGGCCCTGGGGCCGCCGGTGGTGGCCCTACCTTAGTGCTGGCCACCGGTGGTGGCCCCACCGTAGATGCTGGCCACCGCTGGTGGCCCAGCCTCAGTCGCCTTCGTGAGTGCCGTACTGCTGGTCCAGCCGGTCCATCGCCCAGGCATACACCCAGATGATCACGCAGAACACGATCAATGCGCCCTGCGAGGTGGCCCAGAAGCCGAAGGGCCAGCCCATGAATTTGAAGCTCATGGACCGGCCGAACAGCCCCACCCCCAGGGTGACCAGCAGCCAGACCAAGAGCAATGCCAGGCTCAGCCGCTTGGTCTTGCGCCAGTAGGGTGTGTCGGGCTTGTCGGGTGTCTCGGGCGTGTTGAGCGTATTGGGCAGATCGGGCGGATCGGGCGGGTCGGCTGAACGCATGTCGGGCGCGATGCTACTCAAGGGCGCGGCATTCGCCACCTGGGCGCAACCCGCGCCCAGGTGGGCCAGCACCCCCATGCGAG
The DNA here is from genome assembly GCA_031411195.1 of Burkholderiaceae bacterium. Lineage (GTDB taxonomy): Bacteria > Pseudomonadota > Gammaproteobacteria > Burkholderiales > Burkholderiaceae_C > Pseudaquabacterium. The sequence goes on from JANOAQ010000771.1 coordinate 1,084, forward strand.
AATCATGGTCCAGCTGAAACCCGCCAGAAATACCACCCCATGGACATCGAACAAGTCAACGCCATCGGCACGCTGCTCGCCGATCTGAGCGCCCGCACTGAGCAGCTCCGGGGGTATCTTTGACTACGACCGCAAAGCCCTGCGGTTGAATGAAGTCATTGCCGCGCTCGAAAACCCGAGCGTCTGGAACGAACCCAAGCGCGCCCAGGATCTGGGCCGCGAGAAAAAGTCGCTGGAAGACGTGGTCGCCACGATTGACCACCTTCGCAGCAACCTCGACGACAACACCGAGTTGTATGAAATGTCCAAGGCCGACCAGGCCTTCGACGACCTGGCCGCCATCGAGGCCGATGCAGATGCGCTGCGCATCACTGTCGAAGGGCTTGAGTTCCGCCGCATGTTCAGCAACCCGGCCGATCCGTTGAACTGCTTTGTCGACATCCAGGCCGGCGCCGGCGGCACCGAGGCCTGCGATTGGGCCGGCATGCTGCTGCGCCAGTACCTCAAGTACGCCGAGCGCAAGGGTTTCAAGGCGACGGTCGAAGACGAATCGCCCGGCGACGTGGCCGGCATCAAGAGCGCCACGATCAAGATCGAGGGCGACTACGCTTTCGGCCATCTGCGCACCGAAACCGGCGTGCACCGCCTGGTGCGCAAGAGCCCGTTCGACTCGTCGGGGGGTCGCCACACCAGCTTTGCCAGCGTGTTTGTGTACCCCGAAATCG
>JANOAQ010000772.1:0-5159 GCA_031411195.1 Burkholderiaceae bacterium
GGCGCCGCTGTGCCTGGTGCTGATCGGCATCACCCTGGCCTACACCGCCGGTCGATCGGTGCGGTTCGCCGTGCGCGGTGCCCTGGGCCTGACGGCGGTGAAGCTGCTGCTGCAGCCGGCCCTGGTGCTGGTGGTGGCGCACTGGGGGCTGGGCCTCGGCGGCCTGCCGCTGCAGGTGGCGGTGGTGATGGCCGGCCTGCCCGCCGGCAGCAATGCGCTGATCCTGGCGCAGCGCTACCGCAGCCAGGAGCCCGAGACCACCACCGCCATCGTGCTGTCGACCCTGGCCTTCGTGCTGACCGCGCCGCTGTGGCTGGCGGTGCTGGCGCGTTTAGCCTGAGATGCCTGCCCCCACGTCGCTTCGCTCCTGCCCCCCGAGGGGGCGCTCAGCCGCCTTGGGGCGGCCCGGCGTCGGCTGAGCGCCGCGCCGGTACTCAGCGCGGCGGGCGCTGGCGCCAGAGCCACCAGGACCACCCCACCGGCGCCAGGCAGGCCAGCGGCACCAGCACCGTCAGCAAGGGTGCGCGCCAGTCCTGCGCGGCAGGCAGCAAGGCCGAGGCCATCAGCAGCAAGCCAACGGCCACGAAGACCAGGCCGCCAAAGCGGTGAGTGCGGGCCCAGACCTGCTCATCCGACAGCGTCCAGGGCGTGCGGATACCGAAGAAGAAATTGCTGCGCAGCTTGGGCAGCACATTGCCCATGCCCGCCAGCATCAGGCCGATGGCGAAGGTGGCCAGGCCACCCACATCCACCTGGCGCCCCAGCGCGGTGGCGGTGACGGCCCCCTGGGCCACCGCCAGAACCAGCACCGTGAAGCATGCAATCACCGCCAGGGCCTTGCCCGAGACGGCCATGTTGTCGCGGCGCGGATCGAGCCGGGCCACACCCCGAAACAAGGCCAGCAAGCCTGCGGCCAACAGGGGCGGGAAGGCAAAGGCAAATGCCGGCGAGCTCCAGTCGTCGGCCTGGCACTGAAGGTTGAAGTGGGTGGCCACCCAGGCCCCGGCGGGCACCTGCACCCAGGCCCACAAGCCCAAGGCCGCCATGCCACCCACCAGGCCCCAAGCCAGGCGCCAGGCGCCGCGCTCAGACATCACCACCTCGGGCGGCGGCTTTGGTGCTTGCCTTGGTGCTTGGCCTGGTGCTTGGCTTGAGTGTGGCCTTGGCTGTCTTGGCCGGTCGTGCCAGCCCCAAGCCGGCGGCCTGGGCAAAACCCAGCAAGGCTTGTTCGAGCACCGACAGGTGCAGTTGGTAAGTCAGCGTGGTGCCCGCGCGGGTGGTGCTCACCAGATCAGCCTCGCGCAGCACCGCAAAGTGGCCCGACAGTGTGGGTTTGGCCAGCGTGAAGTGTTCGGCCAGTTCGCCGGCCGTCAGGTCGCCTTCGCGCAGCAGTTGCAAGATGCGCCGCCGCGAGGGGTCGGCCAGTGCCTTGAAGACCTTGTCCATCACGATATTTTGGTGATTTGCTAAATACCGGTCAATCCCCCCACTGGTGCTTTTTTTCGCCTTGCCGGCTTATTTGCCGCCCGCCATCGTCTCGCGTTCGTCGTCGGCGATCTGGCTGCCGATCACGCGGCGCTCGGCGTCGAAGGTGACATCGAACACCTTCTTGCTCTGCCCGGCCATGAAGTGCCAGCGCATGACCTGTTCAGTGGGTTTCATCGCATAGCTCAGCACCTTGGCCTGCAGGCCCAGCAGGCGGCGCACCTCGTCCTGCGTCATGCCCGGCTGCACCTTGGCAAAGTTCTCGGGCGTGAGCAGTTGGCGCAGCGAGGCCAGCTTGCCGTCAGCGCCGATGACGACTTGGTAGTTGGTCCAGCCCTCGGGCTGGCGCGGGTAGGACAGCACCTTGCTGCCATCGGCCGCCTCCAGAATCTGCCTGGGCTCGCCGAACTGAGCGCGCACATCGGCCTCGGTGGACACGCCTTCTTCGAGCTTGGCGATGCGCTGGGCGTCACAGCCCCACAGCAGGGCGCAAGCGGCCAACAACAGGGGAATCAAGCGCTTCATGGCGGGTACCTCGCACGGCCGGGATGCCGCCGATTCTGCCGCGCCGCTCTTGCCGACGGCAGCGAGCACCACGGCCCGCCCCGTTCTGGGAAAATCAGCCGATGACCCCGACCGACATCCCCGCGTACATGGCCCATGTGGGCGTGTGCGCCCGCGCCGCCGCCGCCACCATGGCGACAACCGGCACAGCAGCGAAGAACACCGCCTTACGCGCCCTGGCCCGCCGCCTGCGCGAGGCCGGTGCGCCGCTGGCCCAGGCCAGTGAACTGGATCTGGCCGCCGCCCGCGCCGCCGGCCTGGCCGCACCCTTGGTCGACCGGCTCAAGCTGACGCCGGCAGTCATCGCCACCGTGGCCGAAGGCTGCGAGCAACTGGCCGCCATGCCCGACCCCATCGGTGAGATCACCGGCGTCAAGCGCCGGCCCAGCGGCATCAGCGTGGGCCAGATGCGCGTGCCGCTGGGTGTCTTCGGCATGATTTACGAGAGCCGGCCCAACGTCACCATCGAGGCCGCCAGCCTGGCCATCAAGAGCGGCAATGCCGCCATCCTGCGCGGTGGCTCAGAGGCGCTGCACAGCAATCTGGCGCTGTGGCGCCTGGTGCAGGCCGCTCTGGTCGAAGCCGGCCTGCCGGCCGACGCGGTGCAACTGGTCGAAACCACCGACCGGGCCGCCGTGGGCCGGCTGATCACCATGCCCGAGTACGTGGACGTCATCATTCCGCGCGGCGGCAAGGGACTGATAGCGCGCATCAGCGCCGAGGCCAAGGTGCCCGTCATCAAGCACCTGGATGGCAACTGCCATGTCTACGTGGATGCGCAGGTCGACCTGGACCAGGCGCTGCTTGTCACCGACAACGCCAAGACGCAGAAGGTCAGCCCCTGCAATGCGGCCGAATCGCTGCTGGTGCATGCCCAAAGTGCGGCGGCGTTCCTGCCGCGCATCGGCACGCTCTTTGCCGCCAAGGGCGTACAGATGCGTGTCTGCCCCGCCGCCCGCGCCGCCCTGGCCAGTGTGGCCGGCGTCGCGCTGGTCGATGCCACCGAGGCCGATTGGTCCGAGGAGTACCTGGACCTGGTCATCAGCATCAAGGTGGTGGCCAGCCTGGACGAAGCCATTGCCCACATCAACCGCTACGGCAGCCACCACACCGACGCCATCCTCACCACCCACCACCCCAACGCCATGCGCTTTCTGCGCGAGGTCGATTCGGCCAGCGTGATGGTCAATGCCAGCACGCGCTTTGCCGACGGCTTCGAGTACGGCCTGGGCGCCGAGATCGGCATCTCGACCGACAAGATCCACGCCCGCGGTCCGGTGGGGCTGGAGGGGCTGACGTCGATGAAATGGATCGTGCTGGGTCAGGGTGAAATCAGGTCATGACAGATGCGCGCACGGCGCTGGTCCTGTTCTCGGGCGGCCAGGATTCCACCGCCTGTCTGGCCTGGGCGCTGGAGCGTTTTGCGCAGGTCGAGACCATCGGCTTCGACTACGGCCAGCGCCACCGCATCGAGCTCGATTGCCGGCTGACCGTGCGGCATGAATTGGCCGCTGCGTTTCCACGTTGGGCCGCGCGGCTGGGCGACGACCACCTGCTCGACCTGCAGTTGCTGGGCCAGCTCAGCGACACCGCGCTCACCAGCGAGCGCGCCATCAGCTTTGCCGCCAACGGCCTGCCCAACACCTTTGTGCCGGGGCGCAATCTGCTGTTTTTCACCTTTGCCGCAGCGCTGGCCTACCGTCGTGGCGCCAGCGTGCTGGTGGGCGGCATGTGCGAGACCGACTACTCGGGCTACCCCGATTGCCGCGACAACACGCTCAAGGCCCTGCAGGTGGCCCTGAGCCTGGGGCTGGATGCGCCCATGGTGGTCGAAACCCCGCTGATGTGGCTGAGCAAGGCCCAGACCTGGGCCTTGACCCAGGCCCTGGGCGGTGATGTGCTGACCACCCTGGTCGTCGAACATACCCACACCTGCTACCTGGGTGAGCGCGGGCTACGCCACGCTTGGGGCCATGGCTGCCGCCACTGCCCCGCCTGCCAATTGCGGCGCACTGGCTTCGAAGCCTGGCAGGCGGAGCTGGCGCCATGAGCGCGCCGGGCCGCTCCCAAGCGCGTACCCCGAAGCGCGCAGCGCGCAGGGTCGTCCCGTGAGCGGGGGCTGGATCGGCTGGCTGGTCCTGCTGGCCGTGCTGGGCCTGTGGATGCTGGGTGCGCACAACCGCATCACCGCGCTGCGCTCGGCCATCCTCACGGCCTGGGCGCAGGTGGATGCGGTGCTGCAAGCGCGCGCCCAGGCGCTGGCGACGCTGCTGGCCGCAGCCGCCGCGCCCCTGGCCAGCGAATCGGCCGCTGTGGAAGCGGTCACTGCGGCCCAAGCCCAGGTGCAGATTGCCGCCGAAGCCCTGCGCCGCACGCCCATATCGCACGAGGCGGTGGCCGATCTGGGCAAGGCCGATGCGGTGCTGGCCGCCGTGCTGGTACGCCTGGTGGCCCTGGTCGAGCAGCAGCCGGCACTGCAGACCGAGCCGAACGTCACCGAGCCGCTGCGCACCCTGCGCGAATTGCCGTCTCGGCTGACGTTTGCGCGACAGACTTTCAACGAGGCGGGCGCGGCCTACAACGCCGCCGCCACGCAGTTCCCCACACGGTTGCTGGGTTCGCTGATGCGCTTTGGGCAGGCCGGGCGGCTGTAGGCGGGTCTCAGGCGGCTCCGGCCCGCTCGGGGGCAGGAGCGAAGCGACGTGGGGGCAACCATCTCAACCGCGCTCGCCCAGCACCGACGCGGTGGCCACCAACTCGTCGAACAAGGCCAGCGAGGCCTCACCCGAGACGCCATACGGATTGAGCTCGGCAGTGGCCGAATATTTCAGCAGCAGGGCCGGGTTCAGGCGCGACATGTTCACCAGGCCCATGGACCAGCCGGCAAAGCGGCGCTCGGTGATCTCGGCGTAGCTCAGCAGCACCACGTCATGGTGGCGCGCATCCTGGGCGATGAGGTTGTAGAGCTTGTTCACTGCACTGCGCCCACCTTCGAGCGCCTGCATGAAGACGCCGCTGGCCGGGCAATGGCACAGCAGGCCGGTGATGCCCAGTGCAGTGTTGTGCTCCTTGCACTGGCGCAGGATGGCCTGCAGGCCGTCGGCATCCAC
>JANOAQ010000773.1:0-3463 GCA_031411195.1 Burkholderiaceae bacterium
TCTGCCGCTGGCGCCCTGGGAGGCGGCCCTGGGTGCCACCGTGACCGCACCCACGCTCACCGGTGCGGTTCAGCTGACCATCCCGCCGGCATCTGCCCCCGGCCGCCAACTGCGCCTGCGTGGCAAGGGCCTGCCGGGAAAGGTGGCGGGGGATCTTTACGCGGTGCTGGGCATCGCCTTGCCGCCAGCGGTGACGTCGGCCGACACGGCGGCATACGAGGCTATGGCCGAAGCGTTTGCGGGCTTTGCGCCAAGGCCTGTTTGACCGGGGGCGCATGCCCCCCGGGACTGATCGTCAATCCCGCTTGCAGATCGGGGCCTTGCGTTCGTCGAAGGTCCATTGGCCACCGGCCTTGTCGCAGACTTGACGGGCGGTCTCCAGGCGCTGCTGGATGCGGTCGGGGGCGGTGTAGATGCGGAACAGGGCCGACGATACCGCCATCACGATGACGGTCGCGACCAAACCTGTGGTGGTTAGACGCAGGAACATGATGCTCTTCCCCCAGTACCAGTGATTTTGGCCAGCCTATCAGGTCTGGCCCCGCCGTGTGCACCCGCCGTGTGCAGTTCAAGTCACCGGCGCGGGGTTGAACAGCACCAGCGCGTTGTGCAGCTTCCAGTGCTCGGCCCAGGTCTTCTTGCGGCCGCTGGCCACATCGAGCATCAGGTGAAAGAGTTGCCAGCCCACCTGCTCGATGCTGGCGCTGCCGTCGGTGATGGTGCCGGCGTTGATGTCCATCAGGTCGTGCCAGCGGCGGGCCAGGTCGCTGCGCGTGGCCACCTTGATGACCGGGCACTCGGCCAAGCCGTAGGGCGTGCCGCGGCCGGTGGTGAACACATGCAAATTCATGCCGGCGGCCAGTTGCAGGGTGCCGCAGATGAAATCGCTGGCCGGCGTGGCGGCGTAGGTCAGGCCTTTGGTCAGCAGCTTCTCCCCTGGTGACAGCACGGCGGTGATGGGCGCGGTGCCGCTCTTGACGATGGAGCCCATGGCCTTTTCGACGATGTTGCTCAGGCCGCCGGCCTTGTTGCCGGGTGTGGTGTTGGCGCTTCGGTCGGCGCCGCCGCGCTGCAGGTAGGCGTCGTACCAGGCCATCTCGCGCACCATGGCCCGGGCCACTTCGGGCGTGGCCGCTCGGGTGGTGAGTTGGGCGATGCCGTCGCGCACCTCGGTGGTTTCACTGAACATCACGCTGGCGCCGGCACGCACCAGCAAATCGCTGCAAAAGCCCACCGCCGGGTTGGCGGTGACGCCGCTGAAGGCGTCGCTGCCACCGCACTGCACGCCCACCACCAGGGCGCTGGCGGGCACGGTTTCGCGGCGGCGTCGGTCCAGCCGTTGCAGGTGCAGGTCGGCCTGGCGCACGATGGCATCGACCATGGCCATGAAGCCGATGTGCGCGTCGTCCTGCAAGCGCACCACGTCCAGGGTTTCAGGTGTGGTGTCGTGCTGGTGATCGGGCTGGCGTTCATCGCGGATGGCCCAGCTGCCGGGGGGCAGCAAACGCTCGGGCTGCAGCTTCTCGCAGCCCAGGCTGACCACCATCACCTCACCGCCGAAGTTGGGGTTCAGGCTGATGTTGCGCAGGGTGCGGATGGGCACGATGGCGTCGGGCGCGTCGATGGCCACGCCACAGCCGTAGCCATGGGCCAGGGCCACCACGTCGTCCACGTTGGGGTAGCGGGGCAACAGTTCGGCCTTGATGCGCTGCACGGCAAAGTCGGTCACGCCGGCCACGCACTGCACGGTTTGCGTGATGGCCAGGATGTTGCGCGTGCCCACCGAGCCGTCGGCATTGCGGTAGCCCTCGAAGGTGTAGCCGTGCAGCGCCTCCAGTGGCTGGGGCGCCGGGGTGCGGCCGTCACCGGGCATGGGCAGATCGATCAGGCCGCGCGCGTCGGGCATCTTCAGCAGGCGCTCATGCACCCAGCTGCCGGCAGGGATGGGTTTGAGCGCCCAGCCGATGGGGATGCCGTAGCGCAGCACCGCATCGCCTTCGTTCAGGTTGGTCAACGCCACTTTGTGGCCCTGGGGCACCTTGTCGATCAAGGTCTGGCCTGTTGTCAGCAGGGTGCCGGCAGGCAATCCACCGTCGTTGGCCACGATGGCAACGTTGTCGCGGTCGTGCATCTTGATGGTTAGCGGTTGCTTTGTCATTTGCATTCCATTCAATCCTCGACGACGGGTGCGAGCGCGCCGGGGTGGCCTGCCCTGTTTTGCTCCATGTCCCCCGCCGGCCTGCGGCCGGCTCCTCCTTTACTTGCGCAAAACAGAGCAGACCACCCCGACGCGCCATCGGCAGGGTGGCGCCGCCATATTGTCAAACCCTGGACCGCACCTGCAGTTGCTAGGGCGAGGGCATCGGGTGCGCGGCTACCGAAGGTAAAGGAGGAGGCTTCGGCCAAAGGCCGAAGCCGGGGGACTGAGCCCGGACACAAACAGTCCTGAGGACTGTTTGTGCCTGGCGAAGGATCATGGCCTCTGGCCATGAGCACGGAGTCGTCCGGCTACCCGGTGGCCTGGGCCTTGCACACGAAGCGAGTAGGCCAGCAACATCAAACCGCCCCCTCACCGGCCCATTGCTCGATCTGCTCCGCACTGAATCCCAAGCCCAGCAACACACTGCGCGTGTGCTGCCCCAACGCAGGCACCGTATCCATGCGGGCTTCGGTACAACCCGGCGGCAGCAGTGCAGGCACGGCACCCGTCGACGTTGCAACTTCGGTCCATCGACCACGGGCTTGCAACTGCGGATGAGCCCACACATCGGCCATGGCATTGACCTGGGCGTTGGCGATGCCGGCATCGTCCAGCCGTTGCACCACCTGGGCTGCGGTTAGGCAGGCAAAGGCTTGTTCGATCAAGGCCTTCAGCTCGGCACGCGCGGCCGTGCGGCGGGCGTTGGCGTCGAAGCGCGCATCGGTGGCCAGCGCCGGCTGCTGCAGTACCTGCTGGCAGAAGTTGACCCACTCACGCTCGTTCTGCAGACCCAGCATCACCGTCTTGCCGTCGCCCGTGGCGAACGGGCCGTAAGGGTAGATGGTGGCATGGGCGGCACCCGCACGGGGCGGCGGGCTGGCGCCGTTGTACGCGTAGTACAGCGGGTAGCCCATCCATTCGGTCATGGCTTCGAGCATGCTCACGTCGATGTGGCGGCCACGGCCGGTGCGACCACGCTGCAGCAAGGCGGTGAGGATGTTGGTGTAGGCATACATGCCCGCCGCGATGTCGGCAATCGAGCAGCCCGCCTTGCTGGGCTCGTCGGGCGTGCCGGTGATGCTGACGAAGCCCGACTCACTCTGGATCAGCAGGTCGTAGGCCTTCTTGTCGCGGTATGGACCATCGCCGCCGTAGCCCGAGATGTCGCACACAATGAGTGCTGGGTACCTGGCGCTCAGCGCTTCGTACGACAAACCCAAACGCGCTGCCGCACCCGGCGCCAGGTTCTGCACCAGCACGTCG
>JANOAQ010000774.1:0-3220 GCA_031411195.1 Burkholderiaceae bacterium
GTTCTCGGCCAGCTTGTAGCCATAGCCCTTCTTGGTGACCACGTGCAGAAACTGCGGGCCCTTTTTGTCCCGCAGGTTCTCCAGCGTGGGGATCAGCGCATCCAGGTCGTGGCCGTCGATCGGACCGACGTAGGTGAAGCCCAGTTCTTCAAAGATGGTGCCGGGCACGACCATGCCCTTGGTGTGCTCCTCGAAGCGGCGCGCAAACTCGTAAAGCGGCGTGTTCTTGAGCACGCTCTTGGCGCCCTCGCGCGCGGCGGTGTAGAAATTGCCGCTCAACAGCCGTGCCAGGTGCTTGTTGAGCGCGCCCACAGGCGGGCTGATCGACATGTCGTTGTCGTTGAGGATGACCAGCACATCGGCCGGACCCACGCCGTGCGGTGCGCCGCCGTGGTTGAGCGCCTCGAAGGCCATGCCGCCGGTGAGCGCACCGTCGCCGATCACCGCGACCGCGCGGCGGTGCTCGCCCTTGATCTTGGCAGCCTGGGCCATGCCCAGCGCGGCCGAGATCGAGGTGGACGAGTGACCCGTGCCGAACGTGTCGTACTCGCTTTCGGCACGGCGTGGAAACCCGCTGATGCCGCCCAGCTGCTTGAGCGTGCCCATGGCATCGCGTCGGCCGGTGAGGATCTTGTGCGGGTAGGTCTGGTGGCCCACGTCCCAGACGATGCGGTCGTAGGGCGTGTTGAAGACATAGTGCAGCGCGATGGTCAGCTCCACCGTGCCCAGGTTGGACGACAGGTGGCCACCGGTCTTGCTGACGCTGTTGATGACGTAGTTGCGCAGCTCGGTGGCCAGCCGGTCGAGTTCACCACGCGACAGGCGGCGCAACTCGGCCGGCGAGTTCAGGGTGTTCAGCAGGGAGCTTGGCATCGGTGTGCCCTTTCAGCTATCACGATCGACCACCATGTCGGCCAGCAGGCGCAAATGGTCGGCGTGGGTCAGTGCGGCGCGCTGCAAGGCTGCCAGGGCCTGCTGATGCAGGGCACGGGCCTGCCGACGAGCTTCGTCCAGGCCCAGCACGGTGACGTAGGTGGGCTTGTTGGCGTCCATGTCCTTGCCTGCCGTCTTGCCCAGGATGTCGGAGTCTTGCGTGACGTCGAGGATGTCGTCCACCACCTGGAAGGCCAAGCCCAGGGCAGCACCAAAATCGCTGAGCGCGGCGTGCACCTGCGGGTTGCAGGGGCCGGTGGCGGCACCCATCAATACGCTGGCCTGCAGCAGGGCGCCAGTTTTGCGGCGATGCATGTCGCGCAGGCTCAATTCGTCCAGGGCCTTGCCAGTGGCGGCCAGGTCGATGGCCTGACCGCCGGCCATGCCGGCGTGGCCGGCCGCGCGAGCGAGCAAGCCACACAGGCGGGCCTGCAGCGCTGGCGGCATGGTGTCGGGCAAGTCGGCATCGGGCGTCAGCACCTCGAAGGCCAAGGCCTGCATCGCGTCGCCGGCCAGCATGGCGCCCGCTTCACCGTACTGCACATGCACGGTGGGCTTGCCACGGCGCAGCACATCGTTGTCCATGCAGGGCATGTCGTCGTGCACCAGCGAATAGGCGTGGATCAGTTCGACCGCCACCGCCGCGCGCAGGGCCCCGGCCAGATCGCCCTGCACCGCTTCACAGGCGGCGCGCACCAGCAAGGGCCGCAGCCGCTTGCCGCCGTCTAGAACGCCATAGCGCATGGCCTCACCCAGGCCGGCCGGCGCAGCACCGGGCACCCAGCGCGAGAGCGCGGTCTCGACGCGGGCCAGTTCATCGCGCACCCAGGTGTCAAATCCAGGGCTGGTCACGGCGAGCCCCTGCGCGCTGCGCGCTGCGGGATGAGCGCTCTGGAGCGGCCACGCGCGCTCATTCACCCACCCAATCCTTGAGCTGGCCGTCTTCAAGCACCTTCACCTGCTGCTCCACCGCTTGCAGGCGGGCGCGGCAGGAGTCAAGCAACTGGGCGCCGCGGCGGTAGCTGTCGAGCAGGCCATCGAGCGGCATCTGGCCCGCTTCCATGGCGGCCACCAGGCGTTCCAGCTCGGACAGGGCGTCTTCGTAGCGAACTGGTACTGCGCTGGGTTCAGCTGGCGTCATAGGTGATCAGGGCCGGGCATGGCTCGACAGTTTGAAGGCGTGCCAGATTCTAGACAGCGGATGTCGCGGGCCGACCACAAGCGGCGACTACAATCATGGGCTTCGGCCGCCTGTGGGGTGGCCGTTTTCATCCCTTTTGATCATGCCCATCCGCGGGGCCACCGGGTGGGGGGTTTGAGACATCCTTTCTGGAGATCCTGGGGATCATGTCGGACCTGAGCGTACGTCTCGAAGCTCTTGCGCGCAAACCGTTGGACGAACGGTCAGAACGCTCGCAACTGTCTGTCACCACCTATTTCTCGGACGAACTGTTTCGTCGGGAGATGGAACTCATCTTTCAGCACGGGCCCCGCTATCTGGGGCACGAGTTGTCAGTGCCCGAAGTGGGCGACTACCACGCCCTGCCGCAGGAGGGCGAGGGCCGTGCCTTGGTGCGCACCGCCCAAGGCGTGGAACTGCTGAGCAATGTGTGCCGCCACCGCCAGGCGCTGATGCTGCGCGGTCGGGGCAATACCCGTCACACCGCACCGGGTCATGCCGCCGGCAACATCGTCTGTCCCCTGCACCGCTGGACCTACAACCTGCAGGGCGAACTGCTGGGCGCGCCGCTGTTTGCACAAGACCCCTGCCTGCACCTGAACCGCTACCGCACGCGCAGCTGGAACGGCATGGTGTTCGAAGACAACGGCCGCGACATCGCCGCCGAACTGGGCCTGGTCGGCCCCAAGGCCGACCTCGACTTCACCGGCTTCGTGCTGGACAAGGTGCACCTGCACGAGTGCGACTACAACTGGAAGACCTTCATCGAGGTCTACCTCGAGGACTACCACGTCGGCCCCTTCCACCCGGGCCTGGGCCGTTTCGTCAGCTGTGATGACCTGAAGTGGGAATTCAGCCCGCACCACTCGGTGCAGACGGTGGGCATCAACGATTCATTGCGCCAGGCCGGCTCACCGGCCTACAAGCGCTGGCACGAGGCGGTATTGGCGCTGGGCAACGGACAGCCCCCCAAGCAGGGGGCGATCTGGCTGACCTACTACCCCAACATCATGGTCGAGTGGTACCCGCATGTGCTGGTGGTGAGCACGCTCTACCCCAAGGGGCCGCAGAAGACCATGAACATGGTGGAGTTCTACTACCCCGAGG
>JANOAQ010000775.1:0-3380 GCA_031411195.1 Burkholderiaceae bacterium
GTGCTGCTCAAGACCAGCGAAGGCCTGGCCGGCATGATGAGCCAGTTCATCAAGCACGAGTTCACCCGTTCACCGCTGAGCAAGCTCGCGGCGCTGGTGGCCATGCCGGTGCTCAAGCGCTTCAAGGACCGTGTCGACCACCGGCGCTACAGCGGGGGAGCACTGCTGGGCCTGCGCGGATTGGTGTTCAAGGCGCACGGCTCCTCGGATGCCTTCGCCTTCGAGCGGGCCCTGGCCCGCGCTTATGATGCCGCTCGAAACCGCCTGCTTGACCGCGTGCATGACCGCATCCGCAATGCACTGGCGGCATCGCCTGCCGGTGACAGTGACGCACCCGCCAAAGCGGCCTGAAATCTTGCCCCGCCACCATGCCCACTGGTTTGCCGAAGTACACCCGAATTGCCGGCACCGGCAGCATGCTGCCGCCTCGCCGCCTGAGCAACGCCGATCTGGCCGCCGAACTGGCCCAGCGCGGTGTTGAAACCTCCGACGAATGGATCGTCGAGAGAACCGGCATCCGGGCACGGCATTTTGTGGACGCCGGTGTGTTTGCCAGTGATCTGGCCGCAGGCGCCGCGCGCCACGCCATCGAAGCTGCGGGCTGCACGCCGCAAGACATCGACCTCATCATCCTCGCCACGTCGACCCCCGACATGGTGTTTCCGTCAACCGCCTGCATCGTGCAGCACAAGCTGGGCATCGTGGGCTGCCCCGCGTTTGACTTGCAGGCGGTGTGTTCTGGCTTCGTCTATGCGCTGACGGTGGCCGATTCGATGATCCGCACCGGCACCGCGCGCCGTGCGCTGGTGATCGGTGCCGAGGTGTTTTCGCGCCTGCTCGATTTCAACGACCGCGGCACCTGCGTGCTGTTTGGCGATGGTGCTGGCGCCGTGGTGCTGGAGGCCAGCGACACGCCCGGCATCCTGGCCACCGACATGCACGCCGACGGCCGCCATGTGGGCATCCTGTGCGTCCCGGGCAGCGTGTCGGGTGGGCAGGTGCTGGGGGATCCACTGCTCAAGATGGACGGCCAGGCCGTGTTCAAGCTCGCCGTGGGCGTGCTGGAGCAGACCGCCCGTGCCGCGCTGGCCAAGGCCGGCCGCACCGATGCCGACATCGACTGGCTGATTCCGCACCAGGCCAATATTCGCATCATGCAGAGCACGGCCAAGAAGCTGAAGCTGCCGCTGGACAAGGTGGTGGTCACGGTCGATCAACACGGCAACACCTCGGCTGCCAGCATCCCGCTGGCGCTGGACCAGGCGGTGCGCGATGGCCGCATCCAGCGTGGCCACACCCTCATGCTCGAAGGCGTGGGTGGTGGCTTCACCTGGGGTGCGGTGCTGGTTGACTACTGAGCACATCAACCTGTCCGCCACCCGCCTGCGCACCCACAAGTGATTTCCAAGATGACCTCGTTCGCCTTCGTGTTTCCAGGGCAGGGCTCCCAGTCGGTCGGCATGCTCGACGCTTGGGGCGACCACCCGGCCGTGCGCCAGACACTCGAAGAAGCCTCCCAGGCCCTGGGTGAAGACATCGCCGCGTTGATCGCCGGCGGGCCCAAAGAGCAACTGGACCTGACCACCAACACCCAGCCGGTGATGCTCACCGCTGCAATCGCCTGCTGGCGGGCCTGGCTGGCCGAGGGCGGCGCCCAACCGGTGGCTGTGGCCGGCCATTCCCTGGGCGAGTACAGCGCCTTGGTGGCCGCTGGCGTGTTGAGCCTTGCCGATGCGCTGCCGCTGGTTCGGCTGCGTGCCCGGGCCATGCAGCAAGCCGTGCCGGTGGGCGCTGGTGCCATGGCTGCCATCCTCGGGCTCGATTCGGCCGCCGTGGCCGAAGGCTGCGCCCAGGCCGCCGCTGCCAGCGGTGAGGCGGTGTCGGCCGCCAACTTCAACGACCCCAAGCAGACCGTGATCTCCGGCACCAAGGCGGGTGTCGACAAGGCCTGCGAGGTGCTCAAGGCCATGGGCGCCAAGCGCACCTTGCCGCTGGCCGTGTCGGCACCGTTTCACTGCGCGCTGATGAAGCCTGCGGCCGAGGCGCTGCGCGAGCGGCTGGCGGCGGTCACGCTGGCCGCTCCCCGTTTTCCCGTGGTCAACAACATCGACGTGGCGGCACCAGCGGATGCGGCCGCCATCCGCGACGCGCTCTACCGGCAGGCCTTCGGCCCCGTGCGCTGGGTCGAGGTGGTGCAGGCGCTGCGTGCGCGCGGCGCCACCCACATCGTGGAGTGCGGGCCCGGCAAGGTGCTGGCCGGCATGGTCAAGCGCATCGACGGTGAGTTGCAAAGCGGCGCGTTGTTCGACCCGGCCTCTTTGGCCGAGGTGAAGGGGCTGCTGGCATGAGCGGCACCAAGCAAGTGGCTCTGGTGACGGGCGCCTCGCGCGGCATCGGCCGCGCCATCGCGCTGGCCCTGGCAGGGCAGGGCTTCACCGTCATCGGCACGGCCACCAGCGATGCCGGTGCTGCTGCCATCAACGAAGCCCTGGCACCGCTGGGCGGCCGCGGCCTGTGCCTGAATGTCAACGACGCCACAGGCGTCGACGCGGCGGTCGATGCGATCGTCAAGGCAGACGGCGGCCTGCATGTGCTGGTCAACAACGCGGGCATCACGCGCGATACCCTGGCCATGCGCATGAAGGACGACGACTGGGATGCGGTGCTCGACACCAACCTCAAGGCCGTCTTTCGCTGTTGCCGTGCGGTGATGCGCACGATGATGAAGCAGCGCCAAGGCCGCATCATCAACATCACATCGGTGGTGGGCGCCAGCGGCAATGCCGGCCAGGCCAACTACGCGGCAGCCAAGGCCGGTGTGGCGGGCATGACGCGTGCACTAGCCCGAGAGCTGGGCAGCCGCAACATCACTGTCAACTGCATTGCGCCGGGCTTCATCGCCACCGACATGACCGCCGATCTGCCTGAGGCCCAGAGGGCCGCGCTGCTGGGCCAGATACCCTTGGGCCGGCTGGGCACGCCCGACGAAATCGCCCACGCCGTGGCTTTCTTGGCCAGCCCGCTGGCGGGCTACATCACGGGCGCCGAATTGCATGTGAACGGCGGCATGTTCATGAATTGATCAAGGCGGGTGGTCCGCCGGGCCACTCGGCAAGAAGCGCCGGCCCAAGCCCGGCCGGCGCGGCGGCAGTGCAAATTGGAGCGTTCGCTCCACCGCCGGTAGAATCCTGGGCTGTTTTTGAATTTTTTACTCCTGGAGGAGTCATGAGCGATATCGAAGCACGCGTCAAGAAGATCATTGCCGAGCAACTTGGCGTGCCGGAGTCCGACGTCACCAACGAAAAGGCCTTCGTGGCCGACCTCGGCGCTGACTCTCTGGACACGGTTGAATTGGTGATGGCCCTCGAAGACGAGTTCAG
>JANOAQ010000776.1:0-2793 GCA_031411195.1 Burkholderiaceae bacterium
CCACGGGTCGGGCGACAGGCCGGTGCGGTCGTGGTGGCCCACCACCGCCGCGCCCTCGGCGCCACTGCGTGTCCAGTTGCCGCAGGTCATGTCGGGGTCGCCCGCGCCGAAAGCCGTGCCATCGGTGCGTGAGCCCGTGAGGATGTCGTGCTTGTTGGGCGTGTCGCCTCGGCCGTTCACCAGCTCGCCCTTTTCGGTGAGTGCGGTCTGCTTGGTCAGCTTGTTGGCGCCGTGCAGTTGCTCCAGGTTGGTGGCGATCAGCTCGCCCTTGGCGTTGAACCAGGGGCCGGTGCCGATGCGGTCACGCGCGTTCACCAGCTTGGCGCCATCTTTGGCCTGGGTGCTGAGGTAGGCGCGCCAGGTCTTGCCGCCGGCACCCGCCGCCGTGGCCAGGGTCTGGCAGTGCTTGTCGGCGCCTTCCAGGCCGCCCAGGTTGGCGCCTTGGCCGCTGCCGGCGCTGGTGACGAAGAAGCCCATGGCACCCCCGTTGGGGTTGACCGTCACGTTGATGGCGCAGGCCACCAGCGCAACCGGCAGGGCCAGCACGAGCAAGCGCACAGGGCGAAGGGACAGGGTCATGGGTTCTCCTCGGGGTGTTGGTTGGCGCCCGGGCAGGGCCGGGGCTGAAGCGTGTACGCGGCGGGCGGGCTTGTAATTCCTAGAGCGCGTCGATCGGGTAGATCGGCCGGCGCACCTTGTGCAGGCCCAGCAGATCGTAGTCGGAACTGCACACGCCGATGCCCGCGCATTCGACCGTGGCGTGCGACATCGGCCGCAGGCCGGCACGCCAGTGGATGCGGCTCTTGAGCATCAGGTAGCGCAGGCGCTCGGGCGCGATGCCCACCGCCGTCATCGCGGCCATGTCGTTGGGTTCCACATGGTTGCTGATGATCACGATGTCGATGCCCGCCACCTGCAGCACGGCGGTGGCGCCCATGTCGTTGAGCTCGCCCCGGCCCATCGGGCCGCGGTTGCGGTAGCGGCCATCGCACAGCAGGCGCACCCGGCCGGTGACGGTGCGCGGTGTGCCCTTCAAGCCGATGCCCGGCATGTCGAGCTTGCCACCCAGCGACAGGGTGATCGCGCTGCCCACGCCGGCGGCGGCCATCTGCTGCACGGCAGCGGGGTCGAAGATGGCAAAGGCGGCCGCATCGGTGAGGCCGGCGTCGAGCATGGCGCCCAGCACCGTCATGGTGTCCATGGTGCCGCCCGAGGCGCAGTTGTCGCTGTGGTCCAGCAGCACCACCGGGCCGCTGCCGGCGGGCTTGGCGTCGGCCAGGGCCTTGGCCCGCGCCATCGACTCGGCCAGCGGCTGCACCTGGTAGACGAACTCGGCGCGGCGCGTCCAAGCCATCTCCAGCAGTTCATCGCGCCAGCGTGCGGCCTGAGCAGCGTCGTTGTCGCACACCACCACGGCCGACAGGCCGGCGTACTCGATGTCGGCATTGGGGAAGCCGACGAACACGCTGGCGCACAGCGCGCCCTGGGCCTCCATCTCGCGGCAGCGCGCCTGCAGGCTCTTGTTGGGTTCGTCGTCGCTGCCCTGGCGCATCACGTGCGGCAGCATGGGCTGGCGACCGAAGGCCATGGTGGGTTGGGCTTTGCCGGCCAGCAAGGCCAGGATGGCCTTGCCCGCGCGCAGGCCGGTTTCGTACACGTCGATGTGCGGGTAGGTCTGGTAACCGGCGATCACCGTGGCCAGCGCGCCCATGTCGTCGTACAGGTTGGTGTGCATGTCGGCGGCCACGCCGATGGGCACGTCGGGCGCGATGGCGCGGATGCGGCGCAGCAGCTCGCCTTCACCGTCTTCATAGGTCTGGGTGACCATGGCGCCGTGCAGGTCGAGCAGGATGGCGTCGCAGCCCTGGGCCACGGCCGCGCAGATCTTGCCGCAGATGTGCTCGAAGGCGTCGTCGTGCACCGGGCCGCTGGGCCAGGCGTTGGCGGCAATCGCCACGGTGTAGTCGGCGCCGGCGGCCTCGGCCAGTTCGATGAAGGCGCCCAGGCCCGAGCCGGTGCCCTTGTAGGCGGCCACGGCGGCTGCCCCTTCGGGCGGGCTGTCGGCGGCGGTGGCAAAGCGCGCCAGGTCGGTGGGCACGGGCGAGAACGTATTGGTCTCGTGCTTCATCTGGGCGATCACCAGCTTCATGGTCGGGCTCCGGCAGGTTGGAAGGGCTGCGCATGGGCAGGCTGGCGCATATGCCCATCATGCCGCGCCGCGCCCTTGGGGCAATCCCCGGCGTGACAAGCACGGCCATTGCACCAAGACTGCGGCATCGCCGGGATGGCCCGGCTGGAGTCACGCATGCTGGATCTGCCCTTTTTGCCCGCCCATGAGCTGGCCCGCCGCATCCGTCGCCGCGAGGTGTCGGCCCTGGAGTTGCTCGATCTGTATCTCGAACGCATCCAGCGCCTGGGCGGCCCCATCAACGCCGTCGTGGTGCTGGACGCAGACCGCGCCCGCACTCGTGCCCGCCAGGCCGACGAGGCGCTGGCGCGCGGGCAATCGTGGGGCCCGCTGCACGGCCTGCCGATGACGATCAAGGAGTCGTTCAACCTCAGCGGTACGCCCACGACTTACGGCCACCTGGCCTACGCCAAGAACATCGCCAGCAGCGATGCGGTGCTGGTGCAGCGCCTGCAGGGTGCGGGCGCGGTGATCTTCGGCAAGAGCAATGTGCCAGCGTCATTGGCTGATTGGCAAAGCTTCAACCCGGTGTACGGAACCACCGGCAACCCCTGGGATGTGAACCGCACCCCGGGTGGCTCGTCGGGTGGTGCGGCGGCGGCGCT
>JANOAQ010000777.1:0-3869 GCA_031411195.1 Burkholderiaceae bacterium
GCAGTTCGACAAGGCCGTGCGGGGCATGAAGGTGGGCGACAACAAGACCTTTGCGCTGCAGTTTCCCGAGGACTACCACGGCAAGGACGTGGCCGGCAAAGAGGCCGACTTCCTGGTGACGACGAAGAAGATCGAAGCCCAGCACCTGCCCGAGCTCGACGAAGCCTTCATCAAGAGCCTGGGCATTGCCGACGGTACCAACGACGGTCTGCGTGCAGACGTGAAGAAGAACCTCGAGCGTGAGGTCAAGTTCCGCGTGCTGGCCCGCAACAAGGCCGCGGCCATGGACGCCCTGGTGAAAGTGGCCGAATTGGACGTGCCCAAGGCCCTGGTCGACAGCGAGCTCGAGCGCCTGGTGGCCAGCGCCCGTGAAGACCTGAAGCAGCGCGGCGTGAAGGATGCCGACAAGGCGCCGATCCCCAATGAGATCTTCCAGCCGCAGGCCGAGCGCCGCGTTCGTCTGGGCCTGGTGGTGGCCGAACTGGTGCGTGCCAACAACCTGCAGGCCAAGCCCGAGCAGTTGCAGGCCCACATTGAAGAGCTGTCGCAAAGCTACGAAAAGCCTGCAGACGTGATGCGCTGGTATTTGTCGGATCGCCAGCGCATGGCCGAAGTCGAGGCCGTGGTGATCGAGAACAACGTCACCCAGCACGTCTTGAGCCTGGTCAAGATCAACGACAAGGCCCTGCCTTTCGACGAACTGATGACCGCCTGATCCCAGCCGGCTGCGCCGCCGCCGCCCGCCAGGGCCGTGGCCAGCGCGCCAGACGCGGGGCGCACGACTGACCGGTCGGCGCCCCGTTTTTCATCGTCTGCAAGCCCTCGTCCAGGGGGACATAATCGCTGCAGACATTCTTTTGAGGACTGACATGAGCGCATTGGATACGCAAGCCCTGGGCATGGTGCCCATCGTCATCGAGCAATCAGGCCGTGGCGAACGTGCGTACGACATCTACAGCCGCCTGCTGCGCGAGCGCATCGTCTTCCTGGTCGGCCCGGTCAACGACATGAGCGCCAACCTGGTGGTGGCGCAGATGCTGTTTCTGGAGAGCGAGAACCCCGACAAGGACATCTTCCTTTACATCAACTCGCCAGGCGGCAGCGTCAGCGCCGGCCTGTCGATCTACGACACGATGAACTTCATCAAGCCCGATGTCAGCACCCTGTGCATGGGCATGGCTGCCAGCATGGGCAGCTTCTTGCTGATGGCCGGCGCCAAGGGAAAACGCATTGCGCTGCCCAACAGCAAGATCATGATCCACCAACCCTCTGGCGGCGCCCAGGGTCAGGCCACCGACATCGAGATCACGGCGCGCGAAATCTTGAAAACGCGCGAGCAACTCAACCGCATCTACGCCGACCGCACGGGCCAAAGCCTGGACAAGATCGCTGCCGACATGGAACGTGATTTCTACATGTCGCCCGAAGAGGCCAAGACCTACGGCCTGATCGATCAGGTCATCGCCAAGCGCGGTTGAGCCTGGCTGCCGTGGCCCCGGCTGAGCCGGGGGCCGCAGCGCTTTGGTCTTATCATCGTTCACACCTTACCCGCCCTCTACTGCACACTCAAATCCATGGCCGACAAGAAGGGCGCCTCCGGCGAGAAAGTTCTGTATTGCAGCTTCTGTGGCAAGAGCCAGCACGAAGTGAAGAAGCTCATCGCCGGCCCGTCCGTATTCACCTGCGACGAGTGCATCGAGCTTTGCAATGACATCATTCGTGACGAAGCGCCGGCCGAGGGGCCGGGCGCCAAGACCGCCAAGTCCGATCTGCCTGCACCGCTCGAAATCAAGACCACGCTCGACCAGTACGTGATCGGGCAAGACAGCGCCAAGCGCACGCTGTCCGTGGCCGTGTACAACCATTACAAGCGGCTCAAGTACATCGGTGCCGTCAAGACCGACGAAGTTGAACTCACCAAGAGCAATATCCTCTTGATCGGCCCCACGGGATCGGGCAAGACGCTGCTGGCGCAAACGCTGGCCAAGCTGCTGAACGTGCCCTTCGTGATTGCCGACGCCACCACGCTGACCGAAGCCGGCTATGTGGGCGAAGACGTCGAGAACATCATCCAGAAGCTGCTGCAGAACTGCAACTACGACGTCGAGCGAGCCCAGCGTGGCATCGTCTACATCGACGAGATCGACAAGATCAGCCGCAAGGCCGACAACCCCAGCATCACGCGCGACGTGTCGGGCGAAGGCGTGCAGCAGGCGCTGCTCAAGCTGGTGGAAGGCACGATGGCCAGCGTGCCACCGCAAGGCGGGCGCAAGCACCCCAACCAAGACTTTCTGCAGATCGACACGACCAATATCCTGTTCATCTGCGGCGGTGCGTTCGACGGCCTGGAAAAGGTCATCCAGAACCGCACCGAAAAGTCGGGCATCGGCTTTGGCGCCAACGTGCACAGCAAGACCGAAAAGCGCGCCGCCGATTTGTTCCGTGAAGCCGAGCCCGAAGACCTGATCAAGTTCGGGTTGATCCCCGAGTTGGTGGGCCGTCTGCCGGTGGTGGCCACCTTGGGCGAGTTGACCGAATCGGCCATGGTGCAGATCTTGACCGAGCCACGCAACGCCTTGGTCAAGCAGTACCAAAAGCTGTTCGGCATGGACGGCGTTGAGCTCGAGGTTCGTCCGTCTGCGCTTTCGGCCATTGCGCGCAAGGCCCTCAAGCGCAAGACGGGTGCCCGTGGCCTGCGTTCCATCATGGAGAACGCCTTGATCGACACCATGTTCGACCTGCCTACGATGGACGGCGTGGTCAAGGTCGTGATCGACGAACACATCGTGGAAGAGGGCGCCAAGCCACTGCTCGTTTATCGCGAGAAAAAGGCCAGCGCCTGAATCAGCCTGATGCGGCCGACTGCGTACCGGCGGCCGCCCTTGCATTCCCCTGCTCAGACCCCAACTCGGTTTGAGAAAGAGAGGTTTCCCTCATGTCTGGACATCCCATTCTTCCGCCGGATCCGATCACCCTGCCGCTGTTGCCGCTGCGCGATGTGGTCGTGTTTCCGCACATGGTCATTCCCTTGTTCGTCGGCCGCCCCAAATCCATCAAGGCGCTTGAAGCGGCGATGGAAGCCGGCCGCCAAATCATGCTGGTGGCCCAGAAAGCCGCAGGCAAGGACGAGCCCAAGCCCGAGGACATGTTCGAGATCGGCTGCGTCTCCAGCATTCTGCAGATGCTCAAATTGCCCGACGGCACGGTCAAGGTGCTGGTCGAAGGCGTTCAGCGCGCCGAAACCAAGGCGATCCACGACACCGAAGAGCATTTCACTGCCGAGGTGGTGCCGGTGCAACCCGCAGGCGAGCCTTCGCCCGAAGTGGAGGCCTTGCGCCGCGCGGTGACGCAGCAGTTCGACCAGTACGTCAAGCTGAACAAGAAGATTCCGCCCGAGATCCTGACCTCGATCGCCGGTATCGACGATCCGGGCCGCCTGGCCGACACCATCGCTGCGCACTTGCCGCTCAAACTCGAAGCCAAGCAATCGGTTCTCGACCTGTTCGTGGTGGCCAAGCGGCTGGAGAAGTTGCTTGAGTTGCTGGAGCATGAAGTCGATATCCTGCAGGTTGAAAAGCGCATCCGTGGCCGCGTCAAGCGCCAGATGGAAAAGAGCCAGCGCGAGTACTACCTGAACGAGCAGGTCAAGGCCATCCAGAAGGAACTGGGCGACGGCGAGGAGGGTGCCGACCTCGAAGAACTCGAGAAGAAGATCGAAGCGGCCAAGATGAGCAAGGAGGCGCGCAAGAAGGCCGACTCCGAGCTGAAGAAGCTCAAGCTCATGTCACCCATGTCGGCCGAGGCCACGGTGGTGCGCAATTTCATCGACACGCTGATCGGCTTGCCCTGGGCCAAGAAGAGCAAGGTCA
>JANOAQ010000778.1:0-9647 GCA_031411195.1 Burkholderiaceae bacterium
CGAGGATCACCTCGTTGATCTGCTCGCCGCTGAGGCCACTGCGCTCGAGCAGGGCCTTGATCACCGTGGCCCCCAGCTCAGGCGCGGCCACCTTGGCCAGGGTGCCACCAAACTTGCCCACGGCCGTGCGTGCGGCGGCGACGATGACGATGTCGATACTCATGAATGTCTCCAGAAATTGACGATTGAAGTTCAGTCAGCAGACGCCTCGGAACCGGCTAAGCCGGGCCGATGGCGGCGCCCCTGGGGGAAGGTGACGCAGGCGCTGCGTGGGGGCATGTCATGCCTTCTGCTTGACGTAGCGGCCTGGGGCGGCCTCGATGACCGGGTGGCTGCGGTTGCCGTAAGCCTTGGGCGCGGCCACCATCTTGCCAGCATGGCTGCCCAGCCAGTGCGACCACACTGGCCACCAGCTACCCGGCGTTTCAGTCGCGGTCTTGAACCAGTCGTCGGCCTTGGCCGGCAGCTTGGCATTGG
This sequence comes from Burkholderiaceae bacterium, assembly GCA_031411195.1. Classification (GTDB taxonomy): domain Bacteria; phylum Pseudomonadota; class Gammaproteobacteria; order Burkholderiales; family Burkholderiaceae_C; genus Pseudaquabacterium. The sequence goes on from JANOAQ010000778.1 coordinate 478, forward strand.
TCCAGTGGCTGCGCTTGTTCTTGCTGGCGGGGTTGATCACCCCGGCAATGTGGCCCGAGGCACCCAGCACGAAGGTCTTGTCCTTGCTGCCAGTGAGCACGCCGGTGGAGCCATAGGCGGCCTGCCAGGGCACGATGTGGTCCTCGCGTGAGCCGTAGATGAAGACCGGCGCCGTGATCTTGCCCAGGTCGAGCGATTCACCACACACGGTGAGTGCACCGGGGCGGCCCAGGCTGTTGTCCAGGTAAGTGTGGCGCAGGTACCAGCAGTACATCGGGCCTGGCAGGTTGGTCGAGTCACCGTTCCAGTAGAGCAGGTCGAACGGCGGCGGGGCTTCACCCTTGAGGTAGTTGCCCACCACGTAGTTCCACACCAGGTCGTTGGGCCGCAAGAAGCTGAAGGTGGTCGCCAGTTCCTTGCCCTTGAGCAGGCCTGGGCCGCCGGGCGCGTCGGCGCCGATGGTCACCTCGCGCAGCTTGACGCTGCCTTCGTCGACGAACACGTCGAGGATGCCGGTGTCCTTGAAGTCCAGCAGCGTGGTCAGCAGCGTCATCGACGCGGCCGGCTTGTCGCCGCGCGCGGCCAGCACGGCCAGCGCGGTGCTGAGGATGGTGCCGCCCACGCAGAAGCCCAGGGTGTTGATGGTGGGCGCGCCGGTGATGTCCTGAACCACCTCGATGGCCTTGATCGGGCCCTGCTCGATGTAGTCGTCCCAGGTGGTGGCAGCCAGGCTTTCATCGGGATTGCGCCAGCTCACCACGAAGACCCGGTGCCCGTTCTCGACGGTGTAGCGGATCACCGAGTTCTCGGGCTGCAGGTCGAGGATGTAGTACTTGTTGATGCACGGCGGCACGAACAACATCGGCCGCTCGTGCACCTTGGCGGTCAGCGGCTTGTATTCGATCAGCTGGAAAAGCGCGTTTGCATAGACCACGGCGCCTTCGCTGGTGGCCACATTGCGGCCCACTTCGAACACGCTTTCGTCGGTCTGCGACATGTGGCCCTGCTCGATGTCCTTCCACAGCAGCTGCATGCCCTGGGTGATGCTCTCGCCGCGGGTCTCCACCGCCTTGGCGATTGCCTCGGGGTTGGTGGCCAGAAAGTTGGCCGGGCTGGCCGCATCCACCCATTGCTGCACCGCAAAGCGGATGCGGGCCTTGGTCTTGGCGTCGCCCTGCACGCTGTCGGCCATCTGCATCAGGGTTCGGGCGTTCAGCAGGTAGGCCTGGGCGGCCATGGCAGCGGCGGGGTTCTTGCCCCAGGCCTCGGCCGCGAAGCGCTTGTCGCCCATCGGAGCGGGCGCGGTGCCGTCCTTCTGGAAACCGGAGAGCGCGTTGTTCCACATCGACGTCGCCTGGGTGACGTAGTCGCTCTGCAGCCGGGCCATGGCATCCATCGGCAGACTCATGCCCGACATGGTTTTCCACAGGTCGGACATGGCGACATTGAAGGATTCCGCCCCGGCCTGGACGTTGGCCTGTGCGGTTTGCCCGATGTCTCCCGGGGTGGCGGGCGGTTTGCGCTTCATGCTGGTCTCCTGTGCGGGGCTCGGCGATGTGCGTGCCCTTGTGCGATGCTGTGCATCAATTCACGTTGTACGGGCGCTAGCTTACCCGACGATGACTCTAATTTTCAATAAGTGATATTGCGTACCGCAATCTGAAATGCACATCGTCGCCGTCGCCTGGATGTTCGTGGTCGTGCTGATGGCACTGACCGAAGCCACTTCGACCCAGGGCACCGTGCTGGGCGCGTTTTTCACCTTCGTGCTGTATGGCTTGCTGCCCTTGGGCATCGTGCTGTACCTGATGGGCACACCCCTGCGGCGCCGTGCCCGCCGAGCGGCTCAAGCACAAAGCGATGCCGACTCCGAAGCCGTAGCCGTTGCCGCCGATTCAGAAGTGGCCTCAATCGGTCCGGCAGACGATGCCGGCAGCCAGACGCCCGGTACGGGCCTCGCGCCGGAACGAAAAAAACCGTGAACCCCCTTCCACCGTGCACCACCGACCGCCGCTGACCTGAGCCACGCCCAGGGCCACCAGGCGCTGCCGCGCCAGGCCGACCAGATCAGCTCGCCAGCGCATGGCGCCATCGGGCCGGGCGCTGGGCACGAACCAGGCCGGATCGGGCGCAGCCGGATCGGCCCCGAAGGCACGCAGCACGTCGGCGCCAACCTCGAAGGCCCGCGGGCCGATGCACGGGCCCAGCCAGACCAGCAACTGATCGGCGCGGCAGCCGGCCGCGACACACAGCGCGGTGACGGTGTTGTCGACCACTCCACCGGCCAGCCCACGCCAGCCGGCGTGCGCGGCTCCCACCGCCCGGCCATCCATCGTGCACAGCAGCACCGGCAGGCAATCGGCCACCAGCACGGTGCAGGCGATGCCGGGCTCGGTGCAGATGCTGGCGTCGGCGCGCGGCAGCGGGGCGCCGTCCTGCACGTGCGCCTGGCTCAGGCGCACCACGTCGGAACCGTGCACCTGGTTCAGCCACACCGGCTGGGCAGCGAGGGCCACTGCAAACCGGTGCTGGTTTTCCATCACGGCGGCCGGCTCGTCCATGTCCGCGCCACCCAAGGCTGACGGGCGCAGGTTCAAGCTGTCGAAGGGCGGCCTGCTGACCCCGCCTGCCCGGGTGCTCATCAACGCACGCACGCCCGCCGGCGCAGGCCAGTCGGGGTGGATGGCGTCAGGCAGCAGGCCGCTCACGGTGCGTCAAAACGCATCGGGACAAAGCGAAGGATGCGTCTTGGAAAACGCATCCAGCTGCATGCAGGCGTCGAACACCCGCATCACCTGGGGCACATGGTCGGTTCGGCATTCAAAGCGCTGGGCGTTGAAGATCTGCGGCACCAGGGTGCAATCGGCCAAGCCGGGCGTGTCGCCGTGACAGTAGCGCGCCGGCTGCGCCGCCAATTGGCGCTCGACCGATTCGAGCCCGCTTTCCACCCAGTGGCGGTACCAGCGGTTCTTGTCGTCCTCGCTCAGTTTGAGGTCGTGGGTGAGGTAGCGCAGCACCCGCAAGTTGTTGAGCGGGTGGATTTCACAGGCGATGTCCAGGGCGATGGAACGCACCCGCGCCCGGCCCACTGCATCGGCCGGAAGCAGCGGCGCCTGCGGGTGCGCTTCGTCCAGGTATTCCAGGATGGCCAGCGACTGCGTCAGCACGGCATCGCCGTCTTGCAGCAGCGGCACCAGGCGCGACGGCGACAAGGCGGTGTAGGCCTCGCCCAGATGCTCACGCTTGACCAGGTGCACCGGCACGTAGTCGTAGTCCAGGCCCTTGAGCGCCAGCGCGATGCGCACACGCCACGAAGCCGACGAACGGAAGTAGTTGTGGAGCTGCATGCGCGGGTTCCTGGTTTTCAGACGGCAGGCTTGACGCGCACCGTGAGTGTGCCCAGGCCTTCGATGCAGCCTTCCATCACGTCGCCGGCCACCACCGCACCCACACCGGCGGGTGTGCCGGTGTAGATCAGGTCACCGGGCTGCAGTGTCCAGGCCCTGGACAAGGTTTCGATGGTTTCGGCCACGTTCCAGATCAGCTCCGACAGATCTCCTTTTTGCTTCACCGTGCCATTGACCGACAGCGTGATGCCACCTTTGGTCAATTCACCCGTGCGGGCGATGGGCAGGATCGGCCCAATGGGTGCTGACTCATCGAAGGCCTTGCCGATGCACCACGGGCGGCCCTGCTTCTTCATCTCGTTCTGCAGATCACGGCGCGTCATGTCCAGGCCCACCGCGTAGCCCCAGATGTGCTTGACCGCATCGGCCGCAGCGATGTTGCGCCCGCCGACGCCGATGGCCACCACCAGCTCGATCTCGTGGTGCAGGTTGGCGGTCAGCTGCGGGTAGGCCACCTCGCCCACCGTGCCATCGGCCACAGGCACCACCGCATCGGCCGGCTTCAGAAAGAAGAACGGCGGCTCGCGCCCGGTGAAGCCCATCTCTTGCGCATGCTCGGCATAGTTGCGGCCCACGCAATAGATGCGGTGCACGGGAAACAAGCCGCCGCCGGCAACCGGCACGACAGCTGGGGTAGGCGGAGCGATGACGTGGTTCATGGCGGTTGAATGGCAGGTGATTGGCAGGTGAAGTGGCCGGGCTTGCCCGGGGCGAGGCGATGATGCCATGGGCTGCAGCTACACTTTTGCGCATGTTCGAACCACGCCGCATCAAGCACTGCCGAGACTGCGGCGCTGCCGCCCACTACCAGGTTCCGGCCGACGACAACCGCGAGCGCGCCTCCTGCAGCGCCTGCCACGCCATCCACTACGAAAACCCGCTCAATGTGGTGGGCACGGTACCGGTGTGGGCCGACCAGGTGCTGCTGTGCAAGCGCGCCATCGAGCCCCGCCACGGCTTCTGGACGCTGCCGGCCGGCTTCATGGAACTGGGCGAAACCGTGGCCGCCGGGGCCCTGCGTGAAACGGTGGAAGAAGCCGGCGCCAAGATCGAGTTGCAGGAGCTCTTCACCATGATCAGCGTGGTGCGTGTCGGCCAGGTGCACCTGTTCTACCGGGCCCGCATGCTCGACACCTCACTCGACCCGGGGCCCGAGACGCTGGAAGCGCGCCTGTTCAGCGAGCACGAGATTCCCTGGGACCAGATCGCGTTTCGCACCGTGCGCGACACCCTGCAGCACTACTTTGCCTGCCGGCGCGCAGGCCAGTACACGCTGCAGTGCAGCGACATCGCCTGACCAGTCTGCCGTGCCTGATATGCCTGATGTGCCTGCAGCGCAGGCGTATCAGGCCATCGCTTCTGCGGTGACCAGCGCCAGCGCCGGGCCCGAGGCGGCATCGAAGCCCAGGCCCCACAGCACTTCCAGATCATCGGGCGAGCGCACCCCCTCGGCCGTCACCTGCAAGCCCACGGCCTGTACCAGCCGCACCAGACCCTGCAAGTAGCTGCGCGCATCGGCATGGTGTTCGCCGGCAATGCCGTTGACAAAGCGGCCATCGATGCGCACGCAGTCCAGACCCAGGTCCATCAGGCGCGGGATGCGGGCAAGGCCCTCCCCGGCATGCTCCAACCCCATCATCACGCCCAGTGGACGCCAACGTCGCGAAACCTCGCGCACCAGTATCGGCCGCTCCAGCGCCACGGCCTCGGGGATGTCGATCCACAGGCGGCTCGCGGCATCGGGCTGGGTCTCCAACCGTCGTGAAACCGCCGCCACGAACTCGGGCGAGGCCAATGACGCGCCTGTAACGTTGATGCAGCGTGCCTGACCATCACGGGTGATGGCCTGCAAGGCCAGGGCGATGGCGCGTTCGTCCACATCGGGGCACAGCCGGCTGCGCGCGGCCAGTGACAACCAACGTGCCGCCGGCTCCATCGGGCCATCGGGCGTGAGTTGCAGGCGCAAGGGGCAATCCAGGTGCAGTTGCCGACCGTCGGCCGCGCGGACTTCGTAGTCGGCGAGGCTGGCGCGCCCCTCGGCCAGTGCAAGTGCGATGCGACGTTTCCACGATGATTCACCAGCAGAGGCCATGCCCATCACGCCGCTGGGCGCTGCAGCGGCAACAAGATCGTCAAACGTGCCGCCCTGGGCCTCGGCATGGGCCAGCGCCGCATCGGCCAGGGCCAGCGCGTTGGCCGCTGTGAGCGGCCCTTTCAGTTCCACCGCGCCGGCCACCACGCTGGCCGAAGCGTCGATGTGCGCAATGGGCAGGCGCAAGGCGCGCAGCAGGGCCGATGCCGTCTCGCTGGCCAGGCCTCCCACGGGCAGCAGCAGCGCAAAGTCGGACCCGTTGAGCCGCCCGGCAAAGCAGCCGTCCGTGCGCACGGTGTACACCTGCAGTGCCTGGGCGAGGGCCTGCAGCACGTGGTCGGCCGAGTTGTGACCGATGCGCTGATTCATGCCCTGCAGATCCTTCAAGCGCACCAGCAGCAGCCCGGCGCCTGCCGGCCCACCGCCATCGGCGATCACGGCCTGCAGACTGGACAGGAAGTGGCGCCGATTCGGCAGGCTGGTCAACGCGTCGGTGTGCACCTGCCGGCGCAATTGGTCCAGTTGCGAAGCCTGCTCGGCGTACAGGCGATGCTGGTGCAACTGCAGGCTGTGCAGTCCATCGGCCAACGGCTGCAGCAGGGCGCAGGTGGTGGGCGCAGCACCCGTTGCGGCGGCCTCGTCCGGGGCCAAGCCTGCAGACAAGGTGCAGGCGACGAGACCGTCAACCTCGGCGCTCAGGCGGTGCCGGGTCCACCACACACCCATGCCGAAGGCCGCCAGCGCCAGCCCACTGGCAGCCAATCCCATCCAGCCGAAGGCGGCGCTGGCCACCGCCGCAAGGACGGCCGCCGGGCCCAGAGAGGCCAGGTGCCATGTTTCGGCAAGGCCGGCCGGAGGTGCGGAGTCTGAGAGGGTTTGGTCGGGCATGTGCAGGCATGGGTGGCGGCCACCGGACAGGTGGGGCAGCAGGCGCCCCACCTTCCAATGGCCTCGCCAGATTTGTCGGCCCGCCGCCGCCCAACTTGAGCCAACGAAGGTCAGAGGCCCTTGCCCCAATTCCTTTGGCGGCCCGCCTCAGCGCCGGGCGGGTGGCAAATCGGTACAGCTGCCGTGGGCCACCTCGGCGGCCATTCCGATGCTCTCGCCCAAGGTGGGGTGCGGGTGGATGGTCTTGCCGATGTCCAACGCGTCAGCGCCCATCTCGATGGCCAGGGCCACCTCGCCGATCATGTCGCCCGCATGGGTGCCCACGATGCCGCCACCCAGGATCTTGCCGTGGCCATGCGCTTCGGGGCTGTCATCGAACAGCAGCTTGGTGAAGCCTTCGTCGCGGCCGTTGGCAATCGCCCGGCCCGAGGCCGTCCACGGGAACAGGCCTTTTCTGACCTTGATGCCCCGCGCCTTGGCTTCGTCCTCGGTCAGGCCGACCCAGGCCACCTCGGGGTCGGTGTAGGCCACGCTGGGGATCACGCGGGCGTCGAACTGCGCTTTCGTGTCGCCAGCCGCCACCTCGGCCGCCACATGCGCCTCGTGCACCGCCTTGTGCGCCAGCATGGGCTGGCCCACCACATCGCCGATGGCAAAGATGTGCGGCACATTGGTGCGCATCTGCACATCCACCGGGATGAAGCCGCGGTCGGTGACCACCACACCGGCCTTGTCGGCGGCGATGTTCTTGCCGTTGGGCGTGCGGCCCACGGCCTGCAGCACCAGGTCGTACATCCCCTCGCTGGTCTTGCCGTCCAGGCCTTCGAATTGCACGCGGATGCCATCGGCCGTGGCTTCTGCAGACACCGTCTTGGTCTTGAGCAAGATGTTGTCGAAGCGCGGCGCGTTCAGCTTCTGCCAAACCTTCACCAGATCGCGGTCGGCGCCCTGCATCAGGCCGTCGAGCATTTCCACGACATCCAGCCGGGCACCCAGCGTGGAATAGACCGTGCCCATTTCCAGGCCGATGATGCCGCCGCCCACCACCAGCATCTTCTTGGGCACCTGGCGCAACTGCAGCGCGCCGGTGCTGTCGACAATGCGTTCGTCTTCGGGCAGGAAGGGCAGACGCACCGCCTGCGAACCGGCGGCAATGATGCACTGCTTGAAGCGGATCATCTGGGTCTTGCCCGTCTTGGCCTGGCCGTCGCCGGTGGTTTCTTCCACCACCACATGGTGCGGGTCGGCAAATGCGCCGTAGCCACGCACCACCGTCACCTTGCGCATCTTGGCCATCGCCGCCAGGCCGCCGGTCAATTTGCCCACCACCTTGTTCTTGTGGCCCAGCAACTTGGGCAGATCGACCTGCGGCGGTGCAAAAGTGACGCCCAGATCAGCAAAGTGCTTGACCTCGTCCATCACGCTGGCCACGTGCAGCAGGGCCTTGCTGGGGATGCAGCCCACGTTGAGGCACACGCCGCCCAGGGCGGCGTAACGCTCGACGATCACGGTCTTGAGGCCCAGATCGGCCGCGCGGAACGCGGCCGAATAACCGCCTGGGCCGGCACCTAGAACCAGCAGGTCGCACTCGAGGTCGGCACCACCGGCATAGCTGGCAGGCTGCGGTGCGGCCACCAAAGCGGCGGCAGGCGGCGCTGCAGCGGCAGCAGGCGGCAATGCAGCGGCAGCAGGCGCCGGTGCGGCAACGGCTGGTGCCGGCGCAGCGGCTCCGGCCGCTTCCAACGTCAGCACCAGGCTGCCCTGGTTCACCTTGTCGCCGATGGCCAGTTTCAGTTCCTTGACCACCCCCGCGTGGCTGCAAGGGATCTCCATCGAGGCCTTGTCCGATTCCACCGTCACCAGGCTTTGTTCGACAGCCACCGTGTCACCCGGCTTGACCAGGATCTCGATCACTGCCACGTCCTTGAAGTCCCCGATGTCGGGCACCACCACATCGATCAACGCCATGCTTGTCTCCGTTTGGTTTGCTTGACGTTCACAGCACGATGCGGCGGAAGTCGGCCAGCAGGCTGGCGAAATAGACGTTGAAACGCGCCGCAGCGGCTCCGTCGATCACACGGTGGTCCCAGCTCAGGCTGAGCGGCAGGATCAGGCGCGGCACGAACTGCTGGCCATCCCAACGTGGCTCGGTGCTGCTCTTGCACACACCCATGATGGCCACTTCGGGCGCGTTGATGATGGGCGTGAAGTAGCGCCCGCCGATGCCACCCAGGCTGCTGATGGAGAAGCAACCGCCGCTCATGTCGGCCGGGCCCAGTTTGCCGTCGCGCGCCTTTTTGGCCAGTTCGCCCATCTCGGTGCTGATCTGGAAGATGCCCTTCTTGTCGGCATCCTTGATCACCGGCACCACCAGGCCATTGGGCGTGTCGGCCGCGAAGCCGATGTGGAAGTACTGCTTGTAGACGAGCTGGTCACCGTCCAGGCTGGCGTTGAACTCCGGGAACTTCTTCAGCGCGGCCACGGCGGCCTTGATCAGGAAGGCCAGCATCGTCACCTTCACGCCGCTCTTTTCGTTTTCCGTGTTCAGCTTGACGCGGAAGGCTTCCAGGTCGGTGATGTCGGCGTCGTCGTGGTTGGTGACGTGCGGGATCAGCACCCAGTTGCGGTGCAGGTTGGCGCCGCTGATCTTCTTGATGCGCCCCAGGTCCTTGCGTTCCACCGGACCAAACTTGCTGAAGTCCACCTTCGGCCACGGCAGCAGGCCCAGGGCATCGCCGGTAGCCGCGGCCTTGGCAGGTGCCGTGGCTGCAATCGCCTTGGTC
>JANOAQ010000779.1:0-6240 GCA_031411195.1 Burkholderiaceae bacterium
CCACCGCCGCCGCGTCGGCCACCACCGCCGCCACCACCGCCACCACCACCGCCATTGCCCTGAAACTTGCGCACGAAGGCATCGGCACCGATGTAGCCCAGCGATGTTTTCATCGGATCGGGTTGGCCGCCGTTGCCACCGCCGCCGCCACCGCCGCCGCCCTTGCGGCCACCGTCGATGCCGAAACCCTTGGGCTTCTGCACAAATCGCTTGTCGTAGGTTTGCTCCAACGGGTTGGGGATAGGGCCGTCCTCTGAAATTTCGCGCTTGGGCGCCCGCGCTTCGCGAATGGCCCGCTTGTCGAAGGTCTGCATCAGCGGGTTGGGGATGGCCGCGTAGTTCTGGTGATCGATGTCGCGGTCGAAATCGTCCGACGACGAATCGCGCGGCACATCTCGCAGGGTCTCGCGCGGCACGTCTCGATTCGGGCGCTCGCGGCGTTCCGGCTTGTTGCGGCCAGCGCCGCCTTGCGGTCGGTCCGGACGATCCGGGCGGTCGGCTCGCTGCTGCTGCGGTGGTTGGCCGTTGCGGCGGTTGTTGCCGCCGCCTTGGTTGTTGCCGCTTTGGTTGTTGTTTCCGCGGCCTGGGCCACGCTCTTCGCGCGGGCCTTCCTGGCGAGGCGGGCGAGGGCCTGCGGCCTGCACTTGCGCCTGTGCTTGCGCCTGGTTCTCGCGCGGGTTGCCGGCCAGGCGGCGAACCTCACGCACCTCGGCTTCATTCAAATCGACGTAGACACCACGGCGCAGACCGCGCGGCAGCACCACGCTCCCGTAGCGGATACGGATGAGCCGGCTCACGCCCAGGCCCACCTTGTCGAAGAGCTTGCGCACTTCGCGGTTACGACCTTCAGTGATGACCACGCGGTACCAGTGGTTCACACCTTCGCCGCCACCGTCTTCGATGGACTTGAAGGAGGCGCGTTGGCCGTCGATTTCAACGCCTTCGAGCAAACGGGCCTTGCCAGCAGCTTCGAGCGTGCCGAGCACACGCACGGCGTACTCGCGCTCCACACCGAACCGCGGGTGCATCAGCTGGTTGGCCAACTCACCCGAGTTGGTGAACAGCAGCAGGCCTTCCGTGTTGATGTCGAGCCGTCCCACCGATTGCCACTTGCCTTGTTGCAGGCGCGGCAGGCGGCGGAACACCGTGGGACGGTGCTGCGGGTCGTCGTGGGTGACGACCTCGCCCACTGGCTTGTGGTAGGCGATCACCCGCGGCGGCGGCGGCGCGATACGCACCTTGATCTGCCGGCCGGCCACGCTGATGCGATCGCCAAAACTGATGCGCTGACCGGTGTGGGCCACCTGGCCGTTGACCATCACCTGGCCCTCGGCGATCAAGGTTTCCATGTCGCGGCGCGAACCGATACCGGCTTGGGCCAGCACCTTGTGCAACTTTGGCGCGTCGGGTTCGGCGGCCAGCACGCGTTTCTCGGGCTCGGGCGCGATGTCGTTCGCATCGGCGTCGTAGTCGCCCGAAACCACCAGCGCGAAGGCCGACTGGGCATCTTGCGCAATGGCCACAGGAACGTCGGAAACTGGCCCAGCGGGGGCGTCGTCGCCTTCGTCATCGTCATCCCCCAACATGGGCGTGACGGTGATCACCTGCACATCGTCGGCGGGCGCTGCGCCCTCTTCACGTACCGGGCGGTCAGTACCACCGCGGCGGCCCCTGCGGCGGTTGCGGTTGCGGCGGCGGCCTTCGCCGTCAAGCTCACCCTCACCAGCAGCGCCATCTGCGCCATCTGCGGCACCGGCCGGTGCGGCCAGGCCGCTGGGCTCGGCAGCCTGCGGCGGGGCATCGGCAGCCACAACCACCGGGGCACGTGCTGGCGCTGGCGCTGATTCAGCAGCAGCGTGGGCCGGCACTTCAGCGGCGACGCTGGCCACAGCGCGGCGGCGCGGGCGGGGGGCCTTCGCGGCCTCGGTGGGTGCAGCCGTTTCAATGGCCTGCACCGACGCGGCGGGCGCGGCATCGCCGCCACCCGAGGTGTCAACCGTCTCCACCGAATCGGCAGCCTTGCGGCGGGTGCGCTTGGGTTTGGGTGCGTCTTCGGTCGCATTCAGCGGCGCCACATCGGCCATCGGCGCTTCGGCCATCGGCGCATCGGGCATCGGCGCTTCGACCGCTCGCGGAGCGCGCTTGCGCCGCGGCTTGGGCGCGGCGTCGCCATCGGCAGGCAGGTCGGACTGGGGCTGATCGGGGTCTTGCATGGTCATGCTGGCGCTGCGGGGAAGGGATCATCGGCCGCCGGCACGCTGGCCGGCGGGTAGGCCTCGGCATCCACACCTGGGATCAGGTGGGCGGTCGGGGCAAGGGGCAATTCGGTTGGCAAGGAACTGGGCGAGAAATCGGCCGCCACGTCACCGTCGCTTGCCAGTTCGTCCAGCGGCAAGGCCACTTGGCCGAGCTCGTCGCCCAGCAATGAAGGCTGGCCGGCCGAGCCGGGGTCGAACATGGCCGCCGTGGGTGGGCCGTCGAGCATGGGCAACTGGTCAAGCGTGGACAGGCCCAGGTCATCAAGGAACTGCCGCGTGGTGGCATAGAGCGCCGGACGCCCAGGGGCTTCGCGGTAGCCGATGGCTTCGATCCAGCCTCGGTCTTCAAGCTGTTTGACAATCTGGGTGCTGACAGTGACACCTCGGATGTCTTCGATGTCGCCCCGGGTGACAGGCTGCCGGTACGCGATGATGGCCAAGGTCTCCATCGCCGCGCGCGAGTAACGCGGGGGCTTTTCAGGATGCAGGCGGTCAAGAAACTGGCGCATCTCGGGGCGGCTCTGGAAACGCCAGCCCGTGGCCACGGCCACCAGTTCCACGCCGCGGCCAGACCAATCGTGGGTCAGCTCGTCGAGCAGGGTGCGCAGCGTATCGTTTCCCACCTGCTCGTCAAACAGGCTGCGCAGGTCGCGCAGGGGCAATGGTTGCTGGGCGCAGATGAGCGCGGTCTCGAGGACGCGCTTGGCCTCGTCGGTGTTCATGTACCTCAGTTCAAGGGGCGCCACTGGCGTGCAGCGGCTGGGGATCAACGCATGGTCGTGATGACGGTCGTGCAGCACCGTTCAGGCGCCGGGCAGCCACCAGGGAGCGCCTGCGCACGGGATTTCATCGGTCAACTGTGGGCGCCTGGCTTGGCCGGTATGCCCTGAAGGCCCGGCCACATCTGCGCGCCTGGGTTCTGCCGCAGGCCTATTAGGCCTGCGGGTGGCGTCGGTACCGCTTCGGGATGATTCATCCACCGGTTGGCACCTGCGTTCGGCACCGACAACCTTTAGACACATTGTAGACCGGGAAGCCGTGGCGCTGCTGCAAGCCTTCATTCGGGCTGCGGCCCGCCCGGCTGAACCACATTCCACGCGCTGGCCAGATCGGCCGGAAGGGGCGCAAAAAATGTCATCGTCTGGCCATCGTGCGGATGGGCAAAGGCCAGCTCGGCCGCGTGCAAGGCCTGACGCAGCATGCCCAGAGCAGGTCGGCCGCCGTAGGTGGCATCGGCCACCAGCGAGTGCCCGCGCGATGACAAATGCACCCGGATCTGGTGGGTGCGCCCGGTATGCAGGCGGCAGCGCACTGCCGTGACCGTGCCCTTGCCATCGCCCGCTTCGCCAGGCCAGGCGGCCAGTTGGGTGACATCTGTGCGCGCTGGCTTGCCGCCGGCGACCACGGCCATCCGCAGGCGTGAGACCGGGTCCCGGCCGATGGGCGCGTCGATCCTGACCTCATCCCAGGCTACCCGGCCATGCACCAGGGCCAGGTAGATGCGGCGCACCTCACGAGCGGCAATCTGGCGCACCAGGGTGGTCATGGCCGGAAGGGTCTTGGCCACCACCATCAGCCCGCTCGTGTCCTTGTCCAGCCGGTGAACGATGCCCGCGCGCGGCAGACTGGCCGCACCGGGGTGGTGAGCCAGCAGGCCGTTGAGCAGGGTGCCCGACCAGTTGCCCGGCGCCGGGTGTACCACCAGGCCTGCGGGCTTGTGGATGACCATCAGGTGCGCGTCTTCGAACACCAGGTCCAACGCCATGGGCTCGGGGCGGAAAGCCAGGCTTTCAGCGGTCGGCACCAGCGCCACCTGCAGGTGCTGGCCCGCGCGCAACTTGCGAGAGGCCGTGGTCTGCAATTGGCCGTCCACCTGCACATGGCCACGGCTGATCAACTGCTGCAGCCAACTGCGGGAAAACTCGGGCGCCAACAGAACGAGGGCCTTGTCCAGGCGCAATCCGTGCTGGACCGGTGGCAGCTTGACTTCGCGCCGCTCGGCGTCGGTTTCGACCTCGGCAGCGCTGTCTTGGCCGTCGGCCCCGGAATCGGCCTCAGGGTCGTTGTGGTGCTCGGGCGGTGGGCTGGACATGGGGCCCATTAGAATCGCTCACTCTGCATATTGCCTGGAAGGACGCCAGCCGCAACGCGGCTGCCGAGACCCATGATTTGTTTGAAGGATTTGCACCCCGGCTCGCGCCTGCGGGCATTGGTTGCGCCGCTCGTGTTGGCGCTGGTAGCGGTGTTGGCCGGTTGCAGCAGCACTGCCAAGGACGATGCGCGCAACTCGCCCGAGAAATTGTATGCAGACGCCAAGGAAGACCTGAACTCGGGCGCCTACGATGTGGCCATCAAGGCGCTTGAGAAGGTGGAAGGTCGCGCCTCGGGCACCTTGCTCGCCCAGCAAGCCATGCTCGATATCGCCTATGCCAAGTGGCGCATCAACGAGCGGGTGGAATCCATCGCCGTGCTCGACCGCTTCATCAAGCTGCACCCGTCGAGCCCGGCCCTGGACTATGCGCTCTACCTCAAGGGCATTGTCAACTTCAACGACACGATGGGCTTTTTGAGCGCCATCTCGCGGCAAGACCTTGCCGAGCGCGACCAGCAGGCTTCGCGCGATGCTTTCCTGGCCTTCAGCCAGTTGGCAGAACAGTTTCCAGAGTCCAAGTACACCTTCGATGCGCGCCAGCGCATGGCCTACATCGTCAATGCGCTGGCCGAGTATGAAGTGCATGTGGCGCGCTATTACTACCGCCGTTCGGCCTATGTGGCCTCAGCCAACCGGGCCCAGTTGGCGGTGCGCGAGTACCAAGGCACGCCAGCGGTGGAAGAAGCGCTTTACATCATGGCCACCAGCTACGACAAGCTGGGCTTGGTGGCGCTGCGCGACGATGCCGAGCGCGTGCTGAAAAAGAACTTTCCGCAAACGCGCTACATCCAGAACGGCATGCGCGTGCCCGAGCGCACCTGGTGGCAGTTCTGGTAGTGCGGCCGGACGCAAGACCTGGCCTGCGCCAGGTTTTGCGCCTGTCGCACGCCCGGTGCCTCTGGCACCGGGCAGCCGCCATCAGCCGCCTGCGTTGACCACTGCGATCTGATCCAGCCACGCCAGGGCATCGTCCTCGGTATCGAGGGTACCCATTGGCGGCAGGGCTGCCCGCAGCTTGCGGCCATAGGCCATCTGACGCAGACGCGGGTCGGTGATGACCAACAGGCCGCGGTCCGTCTCACTTCGGATCAGGCGCCCGGCGCCTTGCTTCAGGGCGATGGCGGCTTCCGACAGGTAATAGTCGTTGAACGGGTCGCGACCGCGCGATTCGAGCTCTTTGCTGCGCGCCTGCACCAGCGGATCATGCGGCGGCGGGAAGGGCAGCTTGTCGATGATGACGCACTGCAGCGCATCGCCCGGCACATCAATGCCTTCCCAGAAACTGGCCGAGCCCACCAACACGCTGCGCGGCGTGTCGAGAAAACGTTGCAACAGCGTGCGCTTGGGGTGGGTGCCCTGCACCAGCACCTGCAGCGGCGTGCCGGCGTCGCTGGCCGCTTGAAGCAAGGCCTCGGCGATCACCGGCAATACGCGCAAGGTGGTGGTCAGCACGAAGGTGCGCCCGCCCAGTCGCCCTGCCAGCCTGGCTGCCAGCGCGCCAACCGCCGCCGGGTGGCCCGCCTCGTTGGGCTTGGGAAACTTCGGCGGCACCCAGGTGCGGGCATGCGCGGCATAGTCGAACGGGCTGCCCACGCGCAGCTTGCGGGCGTCTTCCAGGGCGGCCGATTCGCTGAACCAGCTCAGCGCATCGTCGCTGCCCAGCGTGGCCGAGGTGAAGATCCACGCGCGCGGCGCCAAAGCGCGCTGCTCGGTGAACAGATCCCGAATATGCAGCGGCGATTCGATCAGGCGTGCATCACGCGGCCCCAGGTCGATCCAGCGCACCCGGTCGGTGGCAGCGCTGGCCTCGAAGGCATGCACCAATTGGGC
>JANOAQ010000780.1:0-1788 GCA_031411195.1 Burkholderiaceae bacterium
TCCATGTCGAAGAGCTTGAGCGTGAGCAGCGCACCCACGGCGGCCGAGGGCAGGCCGGCCAGGATGGTGATGGGGTGGATGAAGCTTTCGTACAGCACGCCCAGCAGCACGTAGATCACCAGCAGCGCGCCCACGATCAGCACCACCTGGCTGCCTTGCGAGTTCTTGAACACCGCCGCGTCGCCGCCGTAGGTGGCGATCACGCTGGGCGGCAGGCCGATGGCCTGGCGCGCTTTGTCGATGCGGTCGGTGGCATCACCCAGGGCCGAGCCCGGCGCCAGGTTGAACGACACCGTCACCGCCTGCAGCTGCCCCACGTGGTTGATCGACGTAGGCCCCACCGTGCGCTTGACGGTGGTGAAGGCGTTCAGCGGCACCAGGGCGCCGCTGCTGGCGCGCACATAGACGCCGTTGAGCGCGCTTTCGTCGGCCTTGGCGCTGGGCATCACTTCCATGATGACCTGGTAGCTGTCGACAGGGGTGAACAGCGTGCTCACCTGGCGCTCGCCAAAGGCCGAGAACAAGGCCGAGCGGATGGTGTCGATGTTGACGCCCAGGGCGTTGGCGCGGGTGCGGTCGATGTCCAGCGTGGCCTGCAGGCCGCGCAGTTGGCTGTCGCTGGTGACATCGCGAAACAGCGGGTCGGCGCGCAACTTTTCCTGCAGCTTGACGGCCCAGTCGTTCAGCTCGCCGGCCTGCACGCTCTGCAGGATGTACTGGTACTGCGCCTTGCTCTGGCGCCCGCCAAGCTGCAGGTTCTGCGTGGGCCGCATGAAGACATTGATGCCGGGCACCGTGCGCAGCTTCTTGCGCAGGCCCTCGATCACCTGCTTCATCGGCGGGCGCTGGTCACGCGGCTTGAGGTTGACGAACATGCGCCCGGTGTTCTGCGAGCCCTGGCCGCCGTTGAAGGAGCTGACGGTGGCCACCGCCGGGTCGGCGCGCAGGATGGCCGCGGCGCGGTCTTGCAGGCGCACCATCTCCTCGAACGACACGTCTTCACCGCCTTCGGTGCTGACGTTCATCTGGCCGATGTCTTCTTCGGGGAAAAAGCCCTTGGGGATGGTGTTGAACAGCCAACCGGTGGCCACGAAGGTGAGCACCGCCACCAACAGCACCGTCTTGCGCCAGCGCAGCGCGGCATCGAGGCTGCGGCTGTAGCCGGCCAGCATGCGGTTGAAGCCGCGCTCGAACAGGCGCACCAGGGCGCCAGGCTTTTTTTTGTGTTCTTCGTCGGTGAGGAAGCGGCTGGCCAGCATGGGCACCAGCGACAGCGACACGAAAGCCGACGCCACGATGGCCAGCGAGACGATGACCGCAAACTCGTGGAACAGCAGGCCGATCACGCCCGGCATGAAGAAGATGGGGATGAACACCGCGATCAGCGAGCTGGAGATCGACAGGATGGTGAAGCCTACCTCGCGTGAGGCCTTCAGGGCGGCCTGGAACGGCGCTTCGCCGTTCTCCACATGCCGGATCACGTTTTCCAGCATCACGATGGCGTCGTCCACCACCAGGCCCACGGCCAGCGTCAGGCCCAGCAGCGAGATGTTGTCGATGGTGTAGCCGAAGGCCCACAGCATGGCCACTGCGCCCAGCAGCGACACCGGCAGGCTGAGGGCGGGAATGGCCGAGGCCACGAAGCGCCGCAGGACCAGAAAGATCACCAGCACCACCAGGACGATGGTGCCCAGCATGGTGAGCGTGACATCGTGCAGCGCCTCGCGGATGGACAGCGAGCGGTCGTTCAGCACGTCGATGCGCACCGATTGCGGCAGCTGGGCCTTG
>JANOAQ010000781.1:0-3276 GCA_031411195.1 Burkholderiaceae bacterium
GCCACTGGCATAGCCCAGATCGGCCACCAACTGCCCGCCCTGCACCGACAGGTTGCCCCAACCGATGATCTGGTCACGCCACAGCAAGGGCAGGGCGTAATAGCCCCGAACACGCTTGGGCGCCGGCGTGTAGGCCTCGAATCGGTAAGCCCAGCCCCACAGCATCTCGAACCGTCGGCGGTCCCACACGATGGGGTCGAAGGGCGCCAGCAGGCGCACGGCGTCGGCCTGGGCAGGGGCGGTGTGGCGGCGCGAGGCGGGGTTCTCGCCTTCAGGCCAAAGCCACACCGTGCCGTCCACCTTGGCCTGAGGCAGGCGCGCCTTGGCGCGGGCCAGCACGGCAGCGCGCAGGTGTCGCCATTGGGGCGCACCGCTGCTCAGGTGGCTGAGCAACTGGCCCAGGCTGGCCAGCGGCAGCGGGGCGTACTTGGCGACGACCACATCCACCAGCGCATCCATGGCGGCATGCGGGTCGAGGGTGGATTCGGCCGCATCGCGCACCGCGTACAGCCGGATGCCGCCCTCGCGCCGCGCCACACGCAGCAGGCCGCGGTAGTGCATGGCATCGAGCAATTGCGTGCTGGCATTGGACGAGCCGCCGAACCAGTTGCGGCTTTTGCCATGCTGGAACTGCGCGTCCACCTCGCGCGGGTGCACCACGCCGCGCTCGCGCACAAAATCCAGCACGGCCGCAGCCTGGCGGTGGCGGGTGGCCGGCCAGGCGGTGCGCGGCGTGCGCGGGTGCATCAGGGCCTGGGTGGCGCGCGGCAGGAAGCCGTAGTTGACGAAGTAGTCTTCCTCGATGGCCAGGCGGGCATAACGGGCTTCCAGATCACCCGAGCGGTAGTCTTTGACCCGGTGCCGCAACGTGAGGTCTTGCGCCCGTGCCGGCGCCCGGATCGGATCGGCCTGCACAAAGCCCAGCCGGGCGATGGCCCGAGGCAGGGTGGTGGGCGCAAACAGGGTGCGCGCCACGGCATGGAGGCGCAAGTGGTGCAAGGTGAGGGCGGTGGCCATGGCTCAAGCCTAGCAGCGGCGGCGACAATGATGTCCTGTCACAACCCCTGCCCTGGCCACCATGAAACCGATCGGAACCCCGCTGTCCCCCCATGCCACCCGCGTGATGCTGTTGGGCAGCGGCGAGCTGGGCAAAGAGGTGCTGATCGCCCTGCAGCGGCTGGGCGTGGAAACCATCGCCGTCGACCGCTACGACAACGCACCCGGTCAGCAGGTGGCCCACCACGCCCGCACCATCACGATGAGCGACCCGGTCGCCCTGCGCGCCTTGCTGGAGGCCGAAAAGCCCGACCTGGTGGTGCCCGAGATCGAGGCCATCGCCACTGCGGTGCTGGAAGCCATGGAAGCTGCCGGCCAGATCCGCTGCATCCCCACCGCCCGCGCCGCACGCCTGACGATGGACCGCGAAGGCATTCGCCGCCTGGCTGCCGAGACGCTGGGCCTGCCCACCAGCCCGTACCGGTTCTGCGATTCGCTGGCCGAATTGCAGGCGGCGATCGATGGGGTGCATGGCCAGGGCATCGGCTACCCCTGCATCGTCAAGCCGGTGATGAGCAGCAGTGGCAAGGGCCAGAGCAAGATCGACGGGCCCGCCGATGTGCAGACGGCCTGGGATTACGCCATGGCCGGCGGCCGTGTCGGCCCGGGCCGGGTGATCGTCGAAGGCTTCATCGATTTCGACTACGAGATCACCCTGCTGACGGTGCGCGCGCTGGGCTCTGATGGCCAGGTGGAAACCCATTTCTGCGAACCCATCGGCCATGTGCAGGTGAGTGGGGACTACGTGGAAAGCTGGCAGCCCCACCCCATGCACCCGGCCGCGCTGCAACGCGCGCGCGACATCGCCAAGGCGGTGACAGACAACCTGGGCGTGGGGCTGGACGGGCAGCCCTCCGGGCTCGGTCTGTTCGGCGTCGAGCTGTTCGTCAAGGGTGAGCAGGTGTGGTTCAGCGAGGTCAGCCCGCGCCCGCACGACACCGGCATGGTGACCATGGTCACCCAGTGGCAGAACGAGTTCGAGCTGCATGCCCGCGCCATCCTGGGCCTGCCGGTGAGCACCGCGCTCAAGAGCCCCGGTGCCAGCGCGGTGGTCTACGGCGGGGTCGAGGCCACCGGCATCGTCTTCGACGGTGTGGACGAGGCCCTGCGCGTGCCCAACAGCGAACTGCGCCTGTTCGGCAAGCCCGAAAGTTTTGTCAAGCGCCGCATGGGCGTGGCGCTGGTGCACGATGCCGATGTGCAGGTGGCGCGGGTGCAGGCCAAGCTGGCCGCGGCATTGGTCAGGCCCAGGCAGGTTTGATGACGGCGGTTGATCCACCCGCCTGATTCAGGATTATTCTTTCGGGGCGCCAAGCGGGCGCACGAAGGGAGGACCGACTGATGAACCAAGCACTGAAGTCAAGCTCATTTTGGCGCTGCTCGGCAGCGCTTTTGCTGGCCTGGGCCGTGCCGTTGCCGAGCACGGCGCAAGCCGCCGATGCGGAATGCCCGCTGCCTGCCGCAAAGCGCCTGCGGCCGCTCAGCACCGCCGTTTACCAATGTGGCCATGGCATTGCCAGCGACCCCAACTGCAACAAGATCCCGGTAATGGTCAGCGTGAGTGGTGGCAAGTGCGAGGCCGTTTTGCCTTACGGCAAGCTTGAGGTCTACACCAACGGGGCAGCTCGCAAGGTGACTTGGGTGTTGAGCGACCACAGCGGCGACTTCGAATTCTCCAAGGGCAAGGGCATCGACATCGCCAATCCCGGCCGGAGCTACCACCATCCGGGCCGGGCTGGCCAAGTGTGGAAGTTCAAGTGGCAGACGAATGGCAAAGCCACCACAGCGCCCCTGGCGCATTGTCCGGTCGTCTATCACAAGGACATCCTCGGTCCCTGTGACGCTCCAGACCCGGTCATCGTCAACATTGAGTAGCGTGCTTTGCCGGCTCAGAGCCTGTGAAGCATTTGATCCGCACTGACGGTTGATCGAATGCGGTCGGCGGCAACCGCTTCGGGCAGTAGGCGCGGCGACAAGCGGCGGCTTGCCGGTCCTGAGGCTGCGCAGCGGCTACAAAGCAGGGTTTTGCCGAGGTTTGCGCCGTTCATACAGTACTCGCGGTTGTGGCAGACGGAGTTGGGCCCAAGCCCAACAACTGTGGCGCCAGGGTCACCGTGCGCATCAGGTTGTGTGCCAGCGCGAACAGCAGCATCACGCACCGCATCTTGCCCAGGCCCCGCACCGGCATGCGCTGCAGGCCGCGGTTTCTGGCTTGCGCGT
>JANOAQ010000782.1:0-6762 GCA_031411195.1 Burkholderiaceae bacterium
ACCATCCTCTTCAACCTGTGCGGCCACGGCCACTTCGACATGGCCGCCTACAGCAACTACTTTGCCGGCAAGCTGACCGACCAGAGCTACAGCGAAGAAGAGCTGGCGATGGCGCTGTCGGGATTGCCGTCGGTGCCGGCCTGAAGCACGGCTGCGGCGTATGCGCCTCGGCGCACACGCCGCAGCTTGCACCCTGCAACCCGAGCGCTACTTCAGGCGCCAGTGCCGCCCACTTCAGTGCTGGCCTCGTCGGCCAGGCGCAAAAAGCCACGGTCAAGCAGCGCATGCAGCGCCGCCACGTCGGGTTCGCCCAGGCGCTGGTTCAAGGATTGTTGCGCCGCCTTCCAGTACGGCAGGGCTTCGGCCCGCTTGGCGCGGCCCGCATGGGTGATCAGCACCCGGCGGCTGCGGC
Organism: Burkholderiaceae bacterium; assembly: GCA_031411195.1. Taxonomy (GTDB): domain Bacteria; phylum Pseudomonadota; class Gammaproteobacteria; order Burkholderiales; family Burkholderiaceae_C; genus Pseudaquabacterium. The sequence continues at coordinate 413 of JANOAQ010000782.1, forward strand.
CATCGTCGCCGGGCACCATCTGCACCCAGCCCAGATCGGCCAGCACCGCCAGGTTGCGGGTCAGGGTGGACGCGTCCAGCCCCATGTCGGCGGCCAGGCGCGAGGGCTGCACCGGGCTGGACTGCACCAGGTGCGACAGCAGCGAGAACTGCGTGCCCTTGAGCCCGGCCTGGGCCAGTTGCTCGTCGTAGCGGCGCGCCACCACGCGCAAGAACTGCCGCAACTTGAAGTTGGTGCAGCCGCGCGGTTCGGGCAGCCGATCGGACGGGTCTTGGGGGCGCTGGGCGGCCATCTTTGTACCTGCAATCAAAGTAGCCGCACTCTACCGGGGGCGGTGGCCGGCTGTCCAGGCGCCGGCCCAGCAACGACCTCAGACGATCTTGCTGGCGTGGCCCGCCCAGTAGCGGTCTTTCAGCAGGCGCTTGTAGAGCTTGCCGGTGGGGTGGCGCGGCAATTCGGCCTCGAAATCCACCGACTTGGGGCACTTGATGGGCGACAGGTGCTCGCGGCAGTAGGCGATCAGGGCCTGGGCCAGTTCGGGGCCGGCATCGCGCATGTCGCGCGGCTGCACCACCGCCTTCACCTCTTCACCAAACTCTTCGTTCGGCACGCCCAGCACCGCGCAATCGGCCACCTGAGGGTGGTTGATCAGCACGTTCTCGGCCTCTTGCGGGTAGATGTTGACCCCGCCCGAGATGATCATGTAGGCCTTGCGGTCAGTGAGGTACAGGTAGCCATCGGCATCCACATAGCCCACGTCGCCCAGCGTGGTCCAGCCTTGCGGGTGGGTGCTGCTGGCCGTCTTGCCCGGGTCGTTGTGGTACGAGAAGGGCCGGCCGTTGGCAAAGTAGACGGTGCCGGCCTGGCCGGTGGGCAGCACGGCGCCGGTGTCGTCATCGACGATGCGCAACTCGCCGATCACCGCCTTGCCCACGGTGCCCTTATGCGCCAGCCACTGGGCTGAATCGGTCATGGTGACGCCGTTGCCTTCGGTACCCGCGTAGTACTCCCACAGGATGGGGCCCCACCAGCCGATCATCTGCTCCTTGACCGCCACCGGGCAAGGTGCGGCGGCGTGCACGGCGCAGCGCAGCGTGCCCAGGTCGTAGCGATGGCGCGCCTCGGCCGGCAGCTTGAGCATGCGCACGAACATCGTGGGCACCAGCTGGCTGTGGGTGATGCGGTGGCGCTCGACCAGGCGCAAGAAGTCTTCGGCGTCGAAGTGCTCCATCATCACCACCGTGCCACCCAGCCGGTGCACGCCCATGGTGTAGCGCAGCGGCGCGGCGTGGTAGAGCGGCGCGGGCGACAGGTAGACCGTGTCGGCGTTGACGCCGTACAGCTTGGTCATGATGTCGGTCATGGGGCTGGGCGCGTCGATGGCGCTGTCTTGCGGCAACACGAACACACCCTTGGGCCGGCCGGTGGTGCCGCTGGAATACAGCATGTCGCCGCCCGCCACTTCATCGGTGATTCGGACCACGGGCTGCGCATCCACCGCCGCCTCGTAGGCCGACCAGCCGTTGCTGGCGCCGTCCAGCATCAGCCAGTGGAGCACGCCCTTGCACACGGTGCCCAAGTGGGCTACGGCCTTGGTCATGGCGCGGCTGGCGATCACCGCCTTGGCGCCGCAGTCGTCGACGATGTAGCTCACCTCGGCCTCGGTCAGGCGCGTGCTCATGGCCGTGTAGATCAGCCCGGCGCGGTGCGCGCCCCAGCAGATCTCGAAGTAGCGCGGGTGGTTCTCCAGCATCAGCGCGATGTGGTCGCCCGCGCGCAGGCCCAGGGAACGGAACAACTGCGCCACCTGGTTGGAGCGGTCGTCCAGCTGCCGGTAGGTGACCACCTGGCCACTGCCGGCGCAGATCAGGGCGGGCTTGTCGGGTGTGGACTGGGCGTGGAAGTACGGGTGCAGCACGGCGTCTCCTGGGTCTTTTGGGATTGGGCGGCACCTGGAACCGCCCGCCGGTGATTGGACGCCGCGCGCAGGCGCCGCCGCTGTCGCCTGCGGTACGCCAAGACCCGGCTGAGCAATGGACTCCGGGCGAAGCCGAAGAAATCGCAGGCCTTCGAGATGAACGGCTTCAGCCTCGCCTGATCGGGCGGCGATGTGTACCAGGGTTTGGAAAAGGGCGTGGCTGCCTGAGTCAAACCAATGGGCGCCACGATTCCAGGGGCGGTTCAAGAAGACATCCGGGCGCGCAGCAAGGCGCGTCCGTGAGCTATCTTCGCAAGTGAGGGGGCTAAAACTATAGACCGGACCCCGAGGCCGTTGGAGGCGGGTGCGTCGTGTCGACGGTCAGGATGCGGGGACGCCCGCAGAAATGTGATCGTCCCTATTGACGGGGGTGGCTAATGCGTGACTCCGTGGCGCACCTAAGTTAACGGTATTGAGACTTGACCTCGAGACCCATTCAATTCGCTATTTTGAGATCTCAATTCTTATAGACCGGACGCGGTAATTTTGGCCGTCCTTCAGAATCTGCATTGCCAAGACATGACGCTCCGAGGTCTCAATAGCTCCGTCGAGTGCCAAATCTGCAGCAAATCGGCGCCGCATACCGGACTTCGGATTAAGAACAGTGATGCCGAAAGAATCAAAAGTTCCTAGCCCTGATGATGGGGGCCTGTATGCCAGCAGGTGCTTAGACTGCAGCCAACGTGCAGCACCAACCGTTTCTATTGCAACCCGTTTAACACTAATTGACTCAAAAACCTCAACTATCGACTCGACTTCCCCACTCGTGTAAATCAATGCTAGATACTTTCCATCGGCTGACCATTCCAGCCTTGGATCTGGACTAACGTCGGCAATTGCAGCTAAATGGTTTAACGCCAATGGACGCAACGGCGGGGACGACGAGCAAATGCGCAGCATGTAGGGGTCCCGGCTCAAAACAGCCCAAACACCCGAGCGTGAAATGGCGCTAGCAATAGGCGGCCGCTGACTGGGCTCACTTGCGATAGGGCACGCAGACAACCCGGCAAAAAACAGCAGAAATACTGCGAAAATTGAGATGTGCATCAGTATGCTTCTCTGCTCTGATTCAAGAATGAGGCTGGATTCAAACTCTGACTCGGCGAAGCCACTCCGTTAACAGTTGGCCCGTTGACCTTGACTTGCATATGAACATGATCTTGACCGGATGCCGTGAAGCCCTTTGCGTTCCCAGTATTGCCCGATGTTGCCACCACTTGGCCTTCGGAGATTTTTCCAGTAGTGCTAGGCAGTTCACTGAGATGCATAAGTTTAATTTCTACACCGGCATAATTACCAGTTCCCGTGATCGTCACCGTGTTGCCGGCTGCGCCTGGGCTTGCGAACGTCGAAACATCACCAGAAATCGGTGCTAGCAGGGGCGTGCCAATCGGCGCTTTCAAATCGGCTCCATCGTGAAACTTCGGGCTTCCGGTTATTGGGTCAGTTCTTGTCATTCCATGTTTGCCAACCGCTGGGTTCGAAGAATTGGTCCGGTAGTCGCGCTCAATTAGTCGCCGTTCACCGCTGACGGGGTTGGTCTGCCTGCCGTCTGGGTCAACATATCTGTATGGATTGTTATTTCCGTATACGTAGCGATTAAAACCGTTGCCCGTCATGGCATCCGTGGTCACCGGGTCCACCGACAGGAACCTCCCCGCCAGCGGATCGTAATACCGCTGCTGCATGTACACCAGCCCGGTGTCGGCGTCGTTGACGTGGCCGGTGAAGCCCGGGCCGATGGGCACGGCGCCGGCGGCGGTGGCGCCGTAGGCCTCGTAGTGGGTGCGGCTGAGCAGGCTGCCCCAGGCATTGCTGCGCGCCACCGGGCTGCCCAGGGCGTCGGTGTGCAAGAACGTCATCCCCCCGGTGTCGGCCTGCTCGGCGATCAGCCGGTTGCCCAGGTGGATGTGGGCGGTGCTGGCCTGGCCGGAGTGGCGCGTCAGCAGCAGGCGCCCGTCCTGGGCGTAGACCTGCAGCTTCCAGGTGCCATCGGCATAGGCGACCTGGGCCCTTCGGCCATGGGCGTCGTAGGTGTAGCTGGCCTTGCCGGTGGCAAGCTGCAGGCGGTTGGCGATGTCGAACACAAAACCCTGGCCGCCGCGCTGGGTGAGGTTGCCGTTGGCGTCGTAGGCCAGGGCGATGCTCTGGCTGCCGCTCAGCGCGAACAGGCGGTTGGTGGCCGCATCGACATGGTGCTGCAGGCTGCGCCCGCCAACGGCGCTGGCGCGAAGGTTGTCCAGCGCGTCGTAGGTGTAGCTGGCCGCGCCCCACACGCCGCTGGCGCTGGTCAGGCGGTCCAGGCCGTCGTAGGCCAGGGTGCGGCTGGCCAGGCCCTGCTGCACATCGGTGATGGCCTGCACATTGGCGTTGGCATCGTAGGCATAGGTGTCGTAGGTGATGCCCGCATCGCGCCAGGCCTGGGGCAGGCCGCGCAAGTTCTGGCCCATGGTGTGGGCGATGCCGTTGCTCAGCGTGTAGGAGGCTACTGCGCCGTTGGGGTGATGCACCACCGAGTGGGCATAGCCCGAGACCTGGGTGGGCTGGCCCAGGGCGTTGGGGGCGTACTGCAGCAGCAGGCCGCTGGGGTAGCGCAGGCTGGCCAGGTGGCCGTGGGCATCAAAGCTGCGGCTGAAGGTGGAGGTGGCGCCGATGAGCGGGTGCGTCAGCGATTCAGCGGTGAGCAGGCGCCGGTTGTTGTAGGCGTAGCCCCAGGTCTGGCCGCTTGACCACAGCTGCAAGGGCAGGCCGTCGGCCGTGTAGCTGCGGCCGATGCCCGGGCTGCCGTCGCCAAAGGCGGTGCTTGTGAGGCGGTTTCGGGCGTCATAGCCGTGGCTGATCATGCGCGCGGCGGGCACGCTGGCGTGGTCACAGGTGGTGGTGCCGGGCAGGGCCAGGCCGCTGGCGCGCCACTGCACGTTGCCACCACTGTCGTGGTACTGCACCGTCGCGCCCGATTCAGGCTCGATGGTCTTGCACAGGCGCTGGTGGGCGTCGTAGACGTAGCTGCGGGTAGCGCTGGCGCCGATACCGGCGCCGGTGCCGCTGCGGGTGATGGACAAGGCCTTGCCGAACACATCGCGCACGATGACAAGGTTCACACCTTCGGGCGAGGCGATGCTGCGGATGCTGTCTTCGCTGGGGGTGTCCCAGGCCTGGAAGGCGGTGGTGCTGATGTGCCCGCGCGGGCTGGTGCTCTGGCGCAAGAAGCCCGGCAGGTAGCGGGTGGTGGTGGTCAGCAGGCCCAGTTCGCTGTCCTGGTATCGGGCGAACTCGCGGCCCAGGGCATCGTGGGCCCAACCGGTGCCGTGCACCGTGGTGTCCACGCTGGCGATGTCACGCTGGGCATAACTCTGAAACGTGGCGCGGCCATCGGCGTCCCATCGGTACTGCACCACCTGGCTGGTGCTGGCCGGGTTGCCTGCGTCCCAGGTGCGGGTCAGGCGCGGGCGCCAAAGGGCGTCAAAGTAGCGCGTGGTGATGGCATTGCCGGTGCTCACCGTCTGGCGCCAGTGGCCCGCAGGCAAGCCGTACTCGGCATAGGCCACCGGCTCAAAGGCCAGGGTGGTGGGGTGGTAGGCGGTGGCGTCGCCAGTGGGGTAGCGCACCTGGGCCAGACGGCCCATTGGGTCGTAGGCGTAGTCGTGCACCGCGCCGGCGGGGTTGGTGTGGCGAGTGAGCAGGCCCCAGTCGTCCACCACCGCGCTTTCGCTGGTCATGTCGGGATACTGAATCAGTTGGGCCAGGCCGCGCTTGTAGTTGCTGAAGACCGTGTTGCGCCCGCCTTGATCGGTGTAGGTTCGCAGCGTGCCATCGGGGTGGTAGTCGTAACTCGCCGTGCGCAGGCCGTGGCTGTGGCTGCTGGCGCGCAGGCCGGTGGCCGGGTGGAAGGTGTGGTGTTCGAGCACCAGGCCCGTGCTGCTCTCGGTGCGGCTTTGAAGCTGGCCGATGACCCACGGGCTGAGGTGGTCCAGGTAGACCGAGGTTTCAGTGCGGCTGAAGCCCAGGCTGCTGGACCGGGTGACCGTGGTGGCCTGCGCATGCACATTGAATGCGCTGGCCAGCCAGGCAAAGTTGTGCCCGCCCTGCGAGATTTCCCGCTGGTCCTGTGGGCGGTGCTGGGCCTCCACATCGTTGTCGCCCCGACCCACCAGGCTGATGCCGGGCGGTGCCGGATAGGGCCCGGCATTGGCCGCGCGGTAGCGGTAGGTGGTACTGCGCAAGGCGGTGCCCGAGGCGCCGCTCCAGCCTTCGTCCATGCGCTGGAGCTGGCCCTCGTCCTGCCCCCAGCGGTTGCCATACACATGCCGTGTGACGTGGCCCCGAGCGTCGGTCACCAGCACGGTCTTGGTGCCGCTGCAGCCTGTGCATG
>JANOAQ010000783.1:0-6759 GCA_031411195.1 Burkholderiaceae bacterium
GCCCGATAACTGCTGGTGCTCATGATGGCCAACGGCTTGTCGAACACCCGGGACAGCACATCGCCAGGGCGCATTCCGCCACGTGCCAGGCACAGGATCTGGTCAAACTCCCAGCCCGAATGCGCGACCTTGAGCGCCAGCCGCTCGATGAGCATGTGGTACTCGTCCCAACTCACGTAAAGGTGCTTGCCATCGTCGGTCAGCATGTGAACGGTCTCCTAGGGATAGGTTGAAGGTCAGGCCTTGTAGGGGTGGCGCAGCAAGATGGTGTGTTCACGGTCGGGGCCGGTGGACACCATGTCGATCGGCGCGCCGATCAGCCGCTCCACCCGCTTGAGGTAGGTGCGGGCATTGGCGGGCAAGTCGTCCCAGCGGGTTACGCCGAAGGTTGTGCCAGGCCAGCCGGGAAACGTCTCGTACACCGGCTCGCAAGCGGAGATGTCGTCGGCGTCCAGCGGCAGGATGTCCACGTCCTGGCCATTGAGCTTGTAGCCCACGCAGACCTTGATCTCCGCCAGATGGTCGAGCACATCGAGCTTGGTGATGCACAGGCCGGAGATGCCGTTGATGATGATGGCGCGCTTGAGCGCCGCCGCGTCCAGCCAGCCACAACGCCGTGCGCGGCCGGTGACGGTGCCTTTTTCCTGCCCCACGGTGGACAGGTGGTGGCCCACCGTGCCTTCGGCCAGAATGTCGAGTTCGGTGGGGAACGGCCCGCTGCCCACACGCGTGGTGTAGGCCTTGGTGATGCCCAGAATGTAGTGCAGCATGCCCGGCCCCACGCCGGCGCCTGCGGCGGCGTTGCCGGCCACGCAGTTGCTGGAAGTGACATACGGGTAGGTGCCATGGTCGATGTCGAGCAAGGTGCCCTGCGCACCCTCGAACAGGATGTTTGCCCCGGCCGCATGCGATTGGTGAACGCGGTAGCCCACGTCGGCCATCATCGGTTTTAGCTGCTCGGCCACCTGCATGGCCTGGTCGAAGATGGGCTGGAATTCGAGCGCTTCGCTTTGCAGGTAACCCGTCAATGCAAAGTTGTGCAGCGCCAGCAACTCATGCAACTTGGCCGCAAAACGCTCGGGGTGCTTCAGGTCCTGCACGCGCAGTGCGCGGCGGGCCACCTTGTCCTCGTAGGCCGGGCCGATGCCTTTTCCGGTGGTGCCGATCTTGCCAGCCGGTGTGGCCTCGCGAAGGGCTTCACGCGCCTTGTCGACGGCCACGTGGAAGGGCAGTATCAGCGGGCAGGATTCGCTGATGAAAAGGCGTGAGCGCACCTCGACGCCGATCTTCTCGAGCCGCTCGATCTCCATCAGCAGGTGGGTGGGATCCACCACCACGCCGTTGCCGATGTAGCAGGGCACGCCCTCGCGCATGATGCCCGAGGGGATCAGCTGCAACGCCGTCTTGACACCTTTGATGACCAGCGTGTGGCCGGCGTTGTGCCCACCCTGAAAGCGCACCACACCCTGGGCGTGGTCACACAGCCAGTCGACCAGCTTGCCCTTGCCCTCATCGCCCCATTGGGTGCCGACGACGACCACGTTGCGGCCGGGCGTGGGTGAATTACCTTGTTGCATTTGAAATGGATGTCCTGTTTGTCAAGGGGCGGATGGCGCGCTCACAGCGCGCGCAACACCCATTGGCCGTCAACGGCCGCCAGTTCTCGATCGCAATCGAATTCTTCGCCTTCGTGCTCATGCCCAGGAAGGATGCAGACCACTGTCTGGCCCTGCTCGCGCAGGCGACGGATGGCACTGCGCAAGGCCGTGTCCTCGCTCCAGGGTGCACGGATGGCCGTGTGGCGCACGTCTGACACGGCACAGAGGGCCAAGAGCTTCAGGTCGGTGGAAAAGCCTACTGCCGGGCGGTTGCGGCCAAAGACTGCACCCACCTCGTCGTAACGACCGCCACGCAGCAGTGCATCGGCCGCACCCGGCGCGTACACCGCAAAGCGGATGCCCGAGTAGTAGGCATATCCACCCATGTCGGCCAGGTCGAAGCCCACTCGAACGTCGGGATGCGCTTTGGTCACCTGGCGCGCCAGCCAAGCCAGATCATCCAGCGCAGCAGTGATCATCGGGCGCTTGGGCAGGCGTTGGCGCGCCTCGTCCAACACCCCTAAGCCACCATAAAGCGTGGGAAGTGCCAGCAAACCAGCACGGGCATCGGCCGGAAAGTCCCGGGCCATTTCGACCAGTGCAGCCACGTCTTTGGCCGCCAGTGCCGCCACCACATCCGCCAGCGCCACCGCATCAAGCACGACGCCAGTCAACACGCCACGCACGATGCGGGCGTCCGCCAGATCCAGCACCAGTTGCTTCAGGCCCGCAGCACGCAATCCATCAAGGGCCAGGTCTTGCACTTCAAGATCGGCTTCCAGACCGGCGTGACCATAAATTTCGGCCCCCAGTTGCAGCGGTTCACGGGTGGCATGCGCCGATTGCGGGCGCGTGTGCAGCACCGGGCCGCAATAGCAAAGGCGGGTCACCCCCTGGCGGTTCAGAAGGTGGGCGTCAATGCGGGCCACTTGCGGCGTGGCGTCAGCCCGTATGCCGAGCGAGCGACCACTGAGTTGGTCAACCAGTTTGAAGGTGCGCAAATCCAGCGCCCGGCCAGTGCCGGTCAGCAACGAATCAATGTGCTCCAGCAACGGCGGCATGACCAGCTCGAAGCCGTAGCCGCGCGCCATGTCCAGAAGGGTGCACCGCAACGCTTCGAGGCGTCTGGCCTCGGCCGGCAGCACGTCGGCAATGTGCTCGGGCAGCAGCCAAGCAGAAGACATGAAAACAATCCGGGAGGATTAAAACAGGCATTGTACCGGCGAGGTCGGCCGGGCTGGCGCGGCTTGGGGCCGCTTTGTCAGTGCGCCACCACAAGCGGGCATGTCAGCGCCAGAGGTAGAGCAACAGCAGGCCAATGAGCATGCTGGTCAGGCCGATGAAACGGATCTGACCGTCGCTCAACCTGAGCGCCCGCTCGAACACCTGCCGCCAGGCCGTGGGGCTGATAAAGGGCAGTACACCCTCGAACACCAGCATCAGCGCCAAGGCGCCCATCACCCAATCCCACATGCCGGGCGTCCAGGGTCACTGCTTCTTGCCTGGCGCCGCAGGCGCGACTGCGGCGCCACCACTGGTGCCGCGCATGGCTTTGAAGAATTCGCTCGAAGGATCGACCACCATCACATCGCTCTTGTTGCGGAAACTAGCACGGTAGGCTTCAAGGCTTCGGTAGAACTGGGCAAACTGGGCGTCGCGGCCAAAGGCATCTGCGTACAGCGCCGAGGCCTTGGCATCGCCTTGACCCTTCTGCTTCTGCGCGTCGCGGAAGGCCTCGGCGATGATGACTTCGCGCTGCTTGTCGGCATCGGCGCGGATCTTCTCGCCTTCCGCCGCACCTTGTGAACGCAGTTCGTTGGCAACCTGCTTGCGCTCCGATTCCATGCGCCGGTAGACCGAATCGGTGATGTCGGCGACAAAGTCGACCCGCTTGATGCGCACGTCGACGATTTCGATGCCGAAGGCCTTGGATTCATCGGTCAGGCGGCTGCGCACGTCCTGCATCACCTTGTCGCGCTCTGCGGCCAATACGCCGCGTACGGTGCGTTTGGTGATCTCTTCATTGAAGGCAGCCTGAACCACGGGGCTGAGGCGGCTTTCGAGGTTACGCAAGTCGGTGCCGTTGTTGCGGATGAACTGGCGCGGTTCAGCTATGCGCCACTTCACCAACCAGTCGATCACCAGGCTCTTCTTTTCGGCCGTGAAGATGGGGCGAGTCTCGGGGCTGTCCAAGGTTTGCACCCGCTTGTCCAGCATCACCACGTTCTGAAATGGCGGCGGCAGCTTGAACTTCAAGCCGGGCTCGCTGATCACTTCCTTGATTTCACCCAGGGCGTAGACCACCGCCAACTGGCGCTGATCGACCACAAACAAGGTGGATGCCAAGAGCATCAATGCCAGCAGGGCGCCGGCCACGATGAGTCCGATGCGATTCATGTCGAATTTCTTTCCGTGAGCAGATCAGCGGCCGTCGCGGTCGCGGCTGCGGCCGCCATCGCGCGAGCGTGCATCGGCCCCGGCGGCACCGGCCGCGCCGGCGTCGGTGGGCAAGGCGGCCGATGGCGGCGCAGTGGGCACCACCTGCACTTGGCCCGAAGGTGCGGCCTGCTGCATCAATTTGTCCAGGGGCAGGTACAGCAGGTTGCTGCCACTGCGTGAATCGACCATCACCTTGCTGACACTGGAATAAACCTGCTGCATGGTGTCGATGTACATGCGGTCACGGGTGACGCCGGGCGCCTTCTGATATTCGGTCAACACCGAGCGAAAGCGCTGCGCATCGCCATCGGCCTGGGCCACCACACGCTGGCTGTAGCCGTCGGCCTCTTCACGCAAGCGCGCAGCGGTGCCGCGCGCCTTGGGAATCACGTCACTGGCGTAGGCTTGGCCTTCGTTCTTGAAACGGTCGCGGTCGGCGCCTGCCTTCACGGCGTCGTTGAAGGCCGCCTGAACCTGCTCGGGCACCTGAACGTTCTGCACGTTGACATTGACGATCAGAATGCCGGCCTTCAACCGGTCCAACTGGCCCTGGATCGATTTGACCAAGTCGGCAGCGATGGCGTCGCGCGCTTCATAAAGCACCGAATCAACTTTGCTCTTGCCGACGATCTCGCGAACCGCGCTCTCGCTGGCCTGCTCCACGGCCTTGTCCGGATCACGGTTCTCAAACAGGAAGTTCTTGGCATCCTTGAGCCGGTACTGCACGGTGAAGCGGATGTCGATGATGTTTTCGTCTTGCGTCAACATCGACGAATCTCGCAAACCGGTGGTCTGACCCACGCCGCTGCGACCGATTTCAGCCGAACGCAACTGGGTGACCGGCACCGTCTCATGCGCCTGGAAGGGATACGGAAAGCGCCACTTGAAGCCGGCATCCACCGTGCTGCTGTAGCGACCAAAGGTGGTCACGATGGATTGCTGGCCTTCCTGCACGATGAAGAAGCCGCTGCCGGCCCACACCACTGCCACCACCAAGCCAATCAGGCCCAGGCCGATCCCGGCACTCTTCATGTCAGGCTGGAAGGACGGGCCATTGTTGTCACCGCCGTTGCCGCCATCGCCACCGTTGTCGCGCTGGGGCGGCTGGCCGTTGCCTTTGCCACCGTTGAACAGGCCGCTCAACTTGCGGTTGAAGTCGCGCCACAGTTCGTCAAGATCGGGTGGGCCGTCATTGCGGCCATTGGCCATCATCGCGCCGGGACGGCGAAATACGCCTGCCATCAATTGGCGCGCCGCGAACGCCAGCGCCTCAAGGCGCGCTGGCAGCGGCAGAGCGCGGGAATCAGTGCTTGGGATTGCGTGCATGGTCATGTGGTTGCGGATGGTAACTGCGCCGACTGCATAGGCCCGTCAGGGGCGTCCAGATCCAACAGATGCGGCAAGCCCGAAGCTGGGGCCTGGCCGGGTGGATTCAAGCCCTGGGGCGATGCGGCCCGGGCTATCAGGCCGCGAAGCACGTCCATGCCGGTACCCCGCAGCGCACTGACGAAGACACGTGGCACGGCACCGCCACCTGCTGCCTCCATCCAGTCTTGCAGGGCCCGGGGTGGGGCCTCCAGGCGGTCGAGCTTGTTGAAGACCAGGATTTGCGGCACGCCCACCGCGCCGATCTCGGCCAGCACACGCTCAACTTCGTCGCGCTGTTCTTGCAGCGCCGGGCTGGCCGCATCGATCACGTGCAGCAGCAGATCAGCGTCGCAGGCTTCTTGAAGTGTGGCCTCGAACGCCTCGACCAACTTGTGGGGCAGGTCGCGAATGAAACCGACGGTGTCGGACAACGAGACGGTGGCGCCCAAGGCTTCGAGGTAGAGCGAGCGTGTGGTGGTGTCGAGCGTGGCAAACAACTGGTCGGCCGCGTAGGCGCGCGCCTTGACCAGGGCGTTGAAGAGCGTGCTCTTGCCCGCATTGGTATAGCCCACCAGCGATACGCGAAAGCCGCCGCCCTTGCGTCGGGCCTGACGTTGGGTATCACGCTGGCGCTTGACCTTGACCAGCCGCGCCTTCAGCGACTTGACGCGTTCATCGATCATGCGGCGGTCAAGTTCGATCTGCGCTTCACCCGGGCCGCCGCGTTGGCCGGCACCACCGGTCTGGCGCTCCAGGTGGCTCCAACGGCGAACCAGTCGGCTGGACAGGTATTGCAGTCGGGCCAATTCAACCTGCAACTTGCCCTCATGGCTTTGTGCGCGCTGGGCAAATATTTCAAGGATCAGCGCAGTGCGGTCGGCAACGGCCACACCAATGGCGCGCTCGAGATTACGCTGCTGGGCTGGTGACAAGGCTTGGTCAAACAACACGCATTCGGCGCCGTGCATTTGCACCAGGATCTTGATCTCTTCGGCTTTGCCGCTGCCGACAAACAACGCCGGGTCAGGCGCCTTGCGGCGTGCGATCACCCGCTCGACCGGCACATCTCCGGCGCTTTCGGCCAACAACGCCAATTCGTCCAGGGTCGGGTCGAAATGCAGGCCATTGCCAAAGTCGACCCCCACCAGAACCACCCGTGCTGGTGCGGAGCCCGTGGCGGTGGGCGCGCCCCGTTGATCGGGAGTCAAGATATGCGCGGTGGACGCGATGTTGCTGGGCGGGCAGTTCAAGCCGGCTCGACGGGCTCGGTGGCGTGGAAGTTCACCGGGCGACCCGGCACCACGGTCGAGATGGCGTGCTTGTAGACCATCTGGGTCACGGTGTTGCGCAAGAG
>JANOAQ010000784.1:0-1553 GCA_031411195.1 Burkholderiaceae bacterium
CCCGCAAGATGCACCCGAGAAGCTGGCCGCCGACATCGAGGCGGCACTCGCCGCCTGATCAGCCCGGGATAATCGGCAGCTCAATCCAGGAGCCCCCGATGTTCGAGCACATCCAGCCCTACGCGGGCGACCCGATCTTTGCCCTGGTCGATGCCTTCAACGCCGATGTACGGCCGCAGAAGGTCAACCTGTCGATCGGCATCTACTTCGACGAGCAGGGCCGCCTGCCGGTGCTGCCCAGCGTGCAGGCCGCCGAGGCGCGCATCCTGGCCGAAGGCGGCGCCAAACCCTACCTGCCGATGGAAGGCGACGCCGCCTGCCGCACCCAGGTGGCACGCCTGCTGCTGGGCGACGGCCACCCGGCCATTTCGCAAGGCCGCGTGGCCACCATCCAGACGGTGGGCTCGTCGGGTGGCCTGAAGGTCGGTGCCGATTTCCTCAAGACCTGGCTGGCGGACAGTGCCGTCTGGGTGAGCGACCCCACCTGGGACAACCACCGCTCGATGTTCGAGGGCAGCGGCTTCACCGTCAACACCTACCCGTACCACGACGCGGCCACCGGGGGCGTGCGCTTCGAGGCCATGCTGGCCTGTCTGCGTGGCCTGCCTGCGCGCAGCATCGTGCTGCTGCACGCCTGCTGCCACAACCCTAGCGGCGTTGACCTGACCGCCGCGCAGTGGGACGCGCTGATCCCCGTGCTGCGCGAGCGTGAGTTGCTGCCCTACCTCGACCTGGCTTACCAGGGCTTTGGCGACGGCATCAGCGAGGACGCCTATGCCGTGCGTGCGCTGGCGGCGGCCGGCATCACCTACTTCGTGGCCAATTCGTTCTCCAAGAGCATGAGCGTCTACGGCGAGCGCTGCGGTGCGCTCAGCGCCGTGTGCGCCTCGGCAGCCGAGGCCGCGCTGGTGATGGGCCAACTGCGCTTCACCGTGCGGCGCATCTACTCCAGCCCCGCCATCCACGCGGCAAAGATCGTGGCCCATGTGCTGGGTGATGATGACCTGCGCCCGATGTGGGAGGCCGAGCTGGCCGCCATGCGCGAGCGCATCCTGGCCATGCGGCGGGCCTTGCATGCGCGCCTGGTGGCGCTGCTGCCGGGGCACGACTTCGGCTACCTGCTCAGCCAGCGCGGCATGTTCAGCTACACGGGCCTGAGCGCTGCGCAGGTGGACCAGCTGCGCGAGCAGCATGCGGTCTACCTGATCCGCTCGGGCCGCATCTGCGTGGCCGGGCTCAGCACCGGCAATGTGGGCCGCACGGCCGAGGCCATCGCGGCGGTGTTGAAGGGCTGATGCGGTTCAGTTGCCGGGCGGTGTCCTGGTTTGCATCCAGCAGCGCCCTGCTGGCGTAAGTGCAAGGGCTGGTAGTAGTTTTTGGCGGCACGGTGTAAGAACCCCGAGCCGTCATCGACAGACACAGCGTGTCCATATCGGCAGCCCAGGCTGCCGGGCAGGCCACTCCCCCTTGTCAGCCCCCTGCCCCCACCCCCGAAAGGAATCCCCATGAAGTCATTCAAGTCTGGCCTGGCCATCGCCACCGCCGCCGCCGCC
>JANOAQ010000785.1:0-2745 GCA_031411195.1 Burkholderiaceae bacterium
CAAGCGTGAAGACGTGCAGCGCGGTCAAGTGCTGTGCAAGCCGGGTTCGGTCAAGCCGCACACCCACTTCACGGCCGAGATCTACGTGCTGAGCAAGGAAGAGGGCGGCCGCCACACACCGTTCTTCAACAACTACCGTCCGCAGTTCTACTTCCGCACGACGGACGTGACCGGCGCGGTGGAGTTGCCCAAGGACAAGGAAATGGTGATGCCTGGCGACAACGTGAGCATCACGGTCAAGCTGATTGCGCCCATCGCGATGGAAGAAGGCCTGCGCTTTGCCATCCGTGAGGGTGGTCGCACCGTCGGCGCCGGCGTCGTCGCCACCATCATTGCTTAAACGGGTTCGGGCTGAAGGGGTATAGCTCAATTGGCAGAGCGTCGGTCTCCAAAACCGAAGGTTGGGGGTTCGATTCCCTCTGCCCCTGCCAAGCACGAACCACACTGAAAGCGTATCGCACACCGATCGCTCTGAAATTCCGGCCCGAAACGGCTCGGCCCGCAAGGCTTCATCCGCCTGGCGGGCCTTGGCGCTTGATGGGTGCACCCATTCTGGCAGGCGCTAGCGCCGCAGCCGGCTGGGCGTGAGAAACGAAAGTCATGGCCACCAACGCGCAAATCGAAACTGTCTCCACCGGTGCGGACAAGGCCAAGCTGGCTGGCGCCGCCGTGCTGCTGGTGGCCGGCGTGGCAGCCTACTACCTGCTGGGCAAGCAAGACCTGTGGCTGCGCGTGCTGGCTTTGCTGGCGCTGTTGGCCGCCGCCGTGGCCTTGTTTTTCACCTCCGAGACCGGCCGGCAACTGATTGCCTTCGGCCGTGACTCGGTCAAGGAAACCAAGAAAGTTGTCTGGCCCGCTCGCAATGAAGCGCTGCAGATGACTGGCTACGTGTTCGCCTTTGTCGTTGTGATGGCGCTGTTCCTGTTCCTCACAGACAAAACACTGGAATGGGTTCTCTACGACCTGATCCTGGGCTGGAAGCGCTGAAGAGGCACCCTGCAATGAGCGAACTGATCCCTGAAGCCACCCCCGCCGAATCTGCGCCCGTAGCGCCCGCTTCGCCGTTGCGCTGGTATGTGGTGCATGCCTACTCGGGCATGGAAAAAGCCGTCGAGCGCAATATCCGTGAGCGCATCGAGCGCGCCGGCATGCACGACAAGTTCGGTCGCATCCTGGTGCCGACCGAAGAAGTCATCGAACTGAAGAACGGCAAGAAGTCGGTCACCGAGCGCCGCTTCTTTCCGGGTTATGTGCTTGTCGAAATGCTGATGGACGACGAGTCCTGGCACTTGGTCAAGCACACCAGCAAAGTCACCGGCTTCGTAGGCGGCGCCAAGAACAGGCCCGCACCCATTTCTGAAGCCGAGGTGATGAAGATCGTCAACCAGATGCAAGAAGGTCTGGAGAAGCCGCGTCCGAAGGTTGAGTGGATGATCGGCGAATTGGTGCGGGTCAAGGAAGGCCCTTTCACCGACTTCAATGGTGCGGTCGAAGAAGTGAACTACGAGAAGTCCAAAGTCAAGGTTTCGGTCACGATCTTCGGTCGGGCTACCGGGGTTGACCTGGACTTTGCGCAGGTCGAGAAGGTCTGATTTTTTCACCGACCGGTGATGTGGCGCGGCCCGGCGCCACCGGTCGGATCATCAAGCGGGTCGTTATGACGAGGAGCTGTGCGGGGCCAGTCCCAGCCAGCGTTTGAACTCGCAAGGAGCCTTTCATGGCAAAGAAAATCGTCGGCTTCATCAAGCTGCAAGTCCCTGCGGGCAAGGCCAATCCTTCGCCTCCGATCGGCCCGGCACTCGGCCAGCGCGGTCTCAACATCATGGAGTTCTGCAAGGCGTTCAACGCCCAGACCCAAGGTGTCGAGCCCGGTCTGAAGCTGCCGGTGGTGATCACCGCCTACGCGGACAAGTCCTTCACCTTCGTGCTCAAGTCGCCCCCGGCGACCGTGCTGCTGAAAAAGGCTGCCAAGATTGAAAAGGGCTCGGGCAAGGCTCACCTCGAAAAGGTCGGCAAGATCACCCGCGAACAGCTCGAAGAGATTGCCAAGATCAAGGTCAAGGACCTCACCGCCGCCGACATGGACGCTGCCGTGAAGACGATCGCTGGCTCGGCCCGTTCGATGGGCCTCATCGTGGAAGGGGTCTGACATGGCCAAACTCACCAAGCGCGAAAAGGCATCGGCCGGCAAGGTCGACTCGCTCAAGCTCTACACCTTTGACGACGCGATCTCGATGGTCAAGGAATTTGCCGTCGCCAAGTTCGATGAGTCCATCGACGTGGCGGTTCAATTGGGCATCGATGCCAAGAAGTCCGACCAAGTCGTTCGTGGCGCAGTGGTGCTGCCCAACGGCACCGGCAAGACCAAGCGCGTCGCGGTATTCGCCCAGGGCGCCAAGGCCGACGAAGCCCGGGCGGCTGGCGCTGACATTGTCGGCATGGACGACCTGGCTGCCGACATCAAGGCCGGCAAGATGGATTTCGACGTCGTCATTGCTTCGCCCGACACGATGCGCGTGGTCGGCACGCTCGGCCAGATCCTGGGCCCGCGCGGCCTGATGCCGAACCCCAAGGTCGGCACGGTGACGCCCGACGTCGCCACGGCGGTGAAGAACGCCAAGGCCGGCCAGGTGCAGTTCCGCGTCGACAAGGCCGGCATCGTCCATTCGACGTTCGGCCGCCGTTGGTTCGTTACCGACAAGTTGCAGGGCAACTTGAGCGCCCTGGTCGAGGCCATCACGAAGG